>DFFY01000039.1:437-9836 GCA_002371115.1 Bacteroidales bacterium UBA3764 | reverse complement strand
AGCAATAATCTTTTGTAAATTTGCCCTCGCAAATGATTCTTACCCATGGAGCAAGTGCATCAGGAGAACATACAGGCATTCCGGTCTATGATACGGCAGGCTTCGCGCATGGCCGTGGTGGCCCATACCCACCCGGATGGGGATGCCCTGGGCTCCTGCACGGCCCTGTCCCTCTGGCTTGCCGGAAAAGGCAAGAAGGTAACCTGCGTGCTGCCGGACACCCCGGCAGACAACCTGCAGTTCATCCTGTCGCCGGATGTCCGGTATCTGTATTTCGACACCGACGCATCTGCGGCGGAGGCCGCCATCCGGGAAGCGGACCTGGTGGTCCAGCTGGACTGCAACCATTTTTCCCGCACGGAAGGGCTGGAACCTTTCCTCAAGGCCTCCACGGCAAGGAAAATCCTCATCGACCATCACCTGAATCCGGACCGGGAAAGCTTTGAACTGGTGTTTTCCACGCCGGAGGTTTCCAGCGCGTCGGAGCTGCTGTATTGGGTATTGAAAGCTGCGGATGGAGATTTCTCGACTTCGCCTTCGGCTCCGCTCGAAATGACAGAAGACTTGTCATGTCGAGCGCAGTCGAGACATCTCATCTCAATCGGAACGGCACTGCTCACGGGGATGACCACGGACACCAACAACTTTGCCAACTCCGTGTTCCCCTCCACCTTCCGGATGGCGTCGGAGCTCATCGCCGCCGGCGTAAACCGCGACGCCCTGCTGGAGCAGCTCTATAACAGCTGTCGGGAAAACCGCGTACGGCTGATGGGCTTCATGCAGTACGAAGGCCTGAAAATACTGCCGGAAGGCGCCGCCTACATGATTCTCACCAAGGACATCATGACCCGCTTCAACCTCCGGGAAGGCGAATCGGAAGGCCTGGTGAATGTGCCGCTTACCATCGGCACGGTAAAACTGAGCGTGCTCCTGAAAGAGGACGAAGGGCATTTCCGCGTCTCGGTGCGTTCCAAGAAGGGGACGTCGGCCCAACAGTTGGCGGCACGCTTTTTCCATGGCGGCGGACACGAGAACGCCTCCGGCGGCAAATTGCATATCGGCACGGACATTTCCAGGGCCGATGCTGCGGAAGCCTATGTTGTGGACGCCCTGAAAACCTTCCTCGCATGAAACGCAGCACCCTCATACTGAGCAGTTTCCTTGCCCTGGGCCTGACCGCGGCGTGCGTCAAGCAGTCGCTGCAGAGCACCTACGACAAGCAAACCTCCTATATCGAGAACTTCGTCACCACCCAGATGAAGGCCGATACCAACGCAACGCTCACCCGCAACGGCGGTAGCTATCGCCTCAACCTGGCCGACACCCTGGACCGCGTTTACGGGGAGCGGGACTCCCTCCGGGAGGGCGGACGCGTAGCCCTGTGGTACGCCTGCTTTACCCTCACCGGCAACAGCATCTCCGCCTCCAACCTGGTGGCCACCAACGTACGGGAGGTCGCCGAGCAGGCCAAATGGAAACTGACCGACAGCACCATCGTCTTCCGCCTGGACACCATCACCGTGGACAAAAAACTGGTGGAGGGCCTGCACCTGGGGCTGCAGGGCGTCCAGCAATATGACCAGGGCTTTGTCCTGTTTACGGGCGAATATGGCTTCGGAAACATTTCCCGAGGCACGATTCCTGCAAGAAGCGCCCTGGTTTACCAATTTCTGATAGATGAAATTTTTAATGACTGATATGAGAAAACTCCTCCCCCTGGCCGCCGTCCTGTGCCTCGTTGCCACCGGCTGCGCCAAGGAAGCCACCTGGAATACCGGCCAGAAGGCCAAAGCATACCTGGACATGTTCATGGCCAAGTATTACCCCGACATAAAGCCCAACGAAGACGGGCTGTACATCCTGGCCGAAGAAAAAGGCGACGGAAAGCCCTGGCATCCGGATTCCGCCTACGTCTATGCCACTTATACCATCCGCAACCTGGACGGAACCATCAGCAGCACCACCGAGGCCAAAGTGGCCCAACAGCTGGGCACCTATGATTCCAGCAACTATTACGGACCGCGCTACATGGCTCAGGGCAACGGAAAAAGCTACAGCGGCCTGGACATGCTTTTAGACGGCATGCAGGTGGGCGGTTACCGCAAAGCCGTCGTCCCCTCCTGGCTGCTGAACACCAGCCGCCTGAGCTCCCTGGAGGACTATCTCAACGCCTGCACCACGGAGGCCCACCTGATTTATGAAGTCTGGCTGCACGGGCAGACGAACGATGTCCTGCGCACGGAAATCGACAGCCTGGAAACCTATGTGAAACGGCACTATGGCGTGGGCCGCGAAAAAAGCATTTCTTACACCCAGGAAGCCGTGGAAGGCACCTTCTATTTCTTCTCCGACACCACGGCATTTGCAGGAAAGCACCATTTTTCCCGTGACACCACCCTCACCATCAACTACACGGGCTATTTGCTGAACGGACAGGCCTTCGACACCACCGACGAAAAAATTGCCAAGGACAACAACATTTATTATGTCACCGGCAAAACCTACGCTCCGGTGAGCGTCACTTACTCCTCCACCGTCTCCAACATCAAGATGGGCAGCTCTTCGCTCATCAGCGGATTCCAGGGCGGTCTGAGCCAAATGGTGTTCGTGGGCCAGCGTGCCGTGTGCCTGTTCACCTCCAACCTGGGCTACAGCAGTTCCGGAAGCGGTCAGGGCATCCCCCCTTACTCCCCGCTCATCTTTGTACTGGAGATTGTGGAGGACGACGAGGAAGAATGAGTACAGGAGCCATCCCTACAGAACTGGGCACGAGGCCCGTCAATTCGCTCATCCGGCAATACGCGGTCCCCGGCATCATCGCCATGACCGCGTCCTCGCTCTATAACATGGTGGACAGCGTCTATATCGGCCATATTGCCGATGTAGGTTCGCTGAGCATCGCCGGCCTGGCCGTCACGTTCCCGCTCATGAACATTTCCACGGCGTTCGGAACGCTGGTGGGCGTGGGCGCCGCCACCATGATTTCCGTGCTGCTGGGCCAGAAGAACTACAAGGTGGCCGGCAAGGTGCTGTGCAACGACATCAGCCTGAACATCCTCACCGGCGTCTTTTTCACCGCCGTGATGCTCCTGTGGATGGACCCGATTCTCCGCTTTTTCGGGGCGTCGGACGCCACCCTTCCCTTTGCCCGTAACTACATGACCATCATTGCCTTGGGCAATGCCGTCACGCACCTGTACTTTGGCCTCAACGCCATCATCCGCTCCTCCGGCAATCCCAAGCTCGCCATGGGGCTCACCCTGTTCACGGTATCGGCCAATGCCATCCTGGACCCCATTTTCATCTTTACGCTGGGGCTGGGCATTCAGGGCGCGGCGCTGGCCACCGTCCTGTGCCAGTGCCTGGCGCTGGGCTATACGCTGTGGTACTTCCTGAACCCAAACCGTTTCCTGCACCTGCCCCGTTCGCTCAAGATGTTCCGGGTGGACTGGAAAATTGCCAAGGACTCCCTCGCCATCGGCATGGGGCCGTTCCTGATGAACCTGGCCAGCTGCATCGTGGTGCTGTTCATCAACCAGCAGCTGGTGAAATGGGGCGGAGACCTGGCCATAGGCGCGTATGGCATCGTGAACCGCATCTCCTTTCTCTTCGTGATGATTGTGATGGGCTTCAACCAGGGCATGCAGCCCATTGCCGGGTACAATTACGGCGCCCGGCAGTACAGCCGCGTGCGGGAGGTATATCTCAAAACGGCCGGTTGGGCCAGCCTGGTGATGATGGTGGGCTTCGTCTTTTCCGAATTCCTTTCCGGTCCCATGGTGCGCATCTTCACCTCGGACCCGGTGCTCATTGAGAAAGCCGCCCACGGGCTCCGGGTCATGAACCTGGCCTTCCCCATTATCGGCTTCCAAATGGTCACCACCAACCTGTTCCAGTGCCTGGGCATGGTGAACAAGTCCATTTTCCTCTCCCTGTCCCGGCAGCTGCTGTTTTTGCTGCCCTGCATCTATATCCTGCCGCCGCTCATGGAATCGGAGAGCGGTGTCTGGTACAGTTTCCCCATCGCCGACACCATTGCCGCCGTCATCACCATCCTTATGGGATGGAGCCTGATCCGCAAGCTCAGCAAGCTCAAGGACGGGGACGATCCGGCTATTTTAGGGAGCAAGATATAGATTCTTCACTTCGTTCAGAATGACAAAGGATATGCATACCATCATTACCATCGGCCGGTCTTTCGGCAGCGCCGGCGGCCATATCGGCCATGCGATCGGCAAAAAACTGGGAATCCCGTTTTATGACAATGCGCTCATTTCCCAAGCGGCGGAAGAAGAAGGCTATTCCAAGAGCCTCTTTGCCCATGCGGAGGAAAAAAGCCTGTTCTCCTTTTCCAGTTTCTTTGCGTCCAGCCGCCTGGGCTACATGGACGGCGGTTACGTGAACGACAACGTCCTGTTCAAGATTCAGAGCGAGGTTATCCGCAGCATTGCCTCCAAGGGCGATGCCATTTTCATCGGCCGCTGTGCGGACTATATCCTCCGGGACATGGACTGCCTCAACGTATTTGTCACGGCCCCGGAAGAGTACCGCATCCGGAGTCTGGAGAAAAGCGAGGGGCTCAGTGCCGACGACGCGGAGAAACTCATGCGCCGCAAGGACCGCACGCGCGAGACCTACTATAATTACTATACCTTCGGGGCCTGGGGACAGGCCGCCAACTACCACCTGTGTGTGGACAGTTCCGTCCTGGGGGTGGAAGGCACGGCGGAGCTCATTGTCGATTTCGGCCGCCGCTGTGGAAAAATCAAGTGAGGAAGGCGGGCGTCATACTGCTTACGCTGGCCCTGGGCTGCGCCTTCATGTGCGGGCACCGGGGACCGTCCAATCCGGTCAAGGAGCCCGTCCACTGGCGGGATTCGCTGAACGGGTATCTCACCAATGACCTATCGACCCTGCCCGCCATGGACGCCGTGGTGGACAGTTTCATGGACTTCTGGGGCCTGCACGGGGTCTCCCTGGCCGTCATGCGGAACGACTCCCTGCTGTATGCCCGTGGCTACGGCATGGCCGATGCCTCCACGCCCATGACGCCCGGCACCACGCTGCGGCTGGCCTCCGTATCGAAGCTCCTCACGGCCATCGGCATCATGCGGCTGCAGGAAAAGGGGCTGGTGTATTTGGACACGCCGGTCTTCGGTCCGTATGGGGTTTTGACACGCTACGACAGCTACATCAAGGACGATGACTATTACCTGATTACGGTGGAGCACCTGCTGCGGCACCAGGCGGGGTTCACCTCCCGCGGCGGAGACCCGGTGTTCTCGCCTTATCCCTCCATAGAGGCGCTGCTGCGCAAGCAGCTGGGCCGCCATCTGGCCTACGAGCCCGGCACCTCGCAGGAGTACTCCAACCTGGGTTTCCTGCTGCTGTCGCTCATCATTGAAGAAGTGTCCGGAATGTCCTATGAGGAATTTATGCAGGAGGAGGTGTTCTCCCCTGCCCTGTGCCGCGGGTTCAAGCTGGCCGGCAATTACCTGGAAGACCGCCATCCCGGAGAAACGCGCTATTACATGCACGCCGACGCACCCTTGACCGTCTCCTTTGACGGCAAGTACGCCTCCGTAGAAAAATGCTATGGCGGAAATGACGTACACGGCTCGCTGGGCGCCGGCGGCTGGACGGGTTCCGCCGCCGAACTGGCCCGCCTGGTAGCCTGCATCGATGGCCGGGGCCCGGTGGAAGACATTCTGGTACCGTTTTCCGTCACCCAGATGACCACCTATTATGACCCAGACACCTTCTCCCTTGGCTGGAACGACACCAAGCCCACGGGCGAATGGACCCGCTCCGGCTCCTTCTCCGGCACGCAGGCCCTGATAAAAACCTTCCCCGACGACGAGTGCTGGGTATTTATCGCCAACACCTCCACCTGGCGCGGCTCCCGCTTTGCCCACAACATCGCCGCCCTGTTTGAGAACCTGCGGGGCCGCTTCAGTGAAAAGCTGCCCCGCAGGGATTTGTTCCGGGAGTAGGAGCGGCTTTTTCTACCACTCCCCCGGGTGCATGTCTTCTCAGATATTCTGCTGTTTACGTTTCCAGTTAAGAAGGGGCAGCAGGAAGGAAATCACGGCTGCGCCCAGCCAGAAAATGCTTACGTAGGTAAAGTCGTGGGTGCCGGCGTCGCCGCTGTCCATCAGCAGACCGGTCACAATGTTCTGCAGGCCGGCCGCGGCATAGGATGCAATGCCCACAATGCCGAGCGCCGCACCGGAAGCTTTCCTGGGGACAAGATCGATGGCCATAAGGCCGCCAAGGAAGGCAATCAGTACGCCGATGGCCACCCCGAAGAGCACCATTGCGAGGATGTTGACCCACTTTGCAGGGCCGCCATAGAGGAACAGCGTAAGGGCGATGGCTTCAAGGATGCCGGCCACAAACGCAGGATAGCGGCGGTCGCCCTTGAAAAGCACATCCGACAGCCATCCGCTCACTACCGTGCCGATGATGCCGAACACGGGATTGATGCCGATTACAGTTGCGGCCTCGCCGAGGGAATAACCCTTGGCTTCCTGAAGGAAGATGGTTCCCCACTCGTTGATGGCGTATCGGCTCATATACATGAAGGCCGATGCCGCGGCCAGAATCCAAACGCCGGGATTCTTGATGACGGCCCTCTGCATGCGGCGGGTTTCCTGCCGCTGGAGCGCCCGGCCTTTCTCGGCCTGCTTCAGGCGGTCTCCGCTCACGATGTCGTACTCTTCCTGCGTCATCTCGCCGGAAACCACTTCCACGGGCGGAAGCCCCTGGCTCTCGGGAGAATCATGGAAGAACAGGAGCACCAGCACCAGGCCCACAATGCCGCCCAGCGCAGCCCCGAAGAAGCCCCACTTCCAGCCCAAGGCCGCCACGATGGAGCCCACAAAGATGAAGGACAGGCCCTCGCCGATGTTGTGGGAGGCGCTGAAAATACCGTAAAAAGTCCCCCTCACCTTCAACGGCATCCACCGCGAAAGGGACACGATACAGGCCGGGGCGCCCATGCTCTGGGCCCAGCCGTTGATGCCCCACAGCAGGCAGAACCCGCCGAAGAGCGCCCCGTTGGCGATACTTCCCTTCAAGGCGCTCACACCCAGGATGCCCATCAGGAAATTCATGCCCACGGAAATGAGGATGCCGGTGGCCATGAAACGCTTGATGTTGGCGCTGTCGGCCAGGAATCCGTTCACAAGCTTGCCTACGGCGTACACCCAGTACAGGCAGGCGCCAATCACGCCCAGTTGGGTGGCGCTCAGCAGCCCCGCATCGATGAGCGGCTGCTTCATCACGCCCATCGAGAGGCGGCACACATAATACAGGGCATAACCCAGCGTAGCCGCCACGAAGGTCTGCATGCGACGGCTTTTGTATTTCTTTACGAGTTTGCTCTCAACCATAACTTATCTGAGGGTATGATGTCCGTGTTTCCGGAGCCAGCCTATCAGGAGTTCAGGGCGGTCGGTCTGAATCATGGATACGCCTGCATCCATGTACTGCTGATATACCTCGCCGGGGTCCTTGCAGGCAAAGGCGGCGTCGTCGTCGTTTCCGTCACCGCCGCACAGGGAGGCCCAGATGGTGTTCACCCACACCTTGGAACCCTGGGCGATGATTTTGGCGGCGGCATCGGCAAAGGCGCCGTCGTCGTTGCGCTGCCAGCACACCTCGTAGGCCAGCGGCACTACACCCTGGTCCAGATAAGACTGAAGCAGTTTCCGGCCCTTTTCCTTCTGGATGTCCACGATGGGCATATACATCATGTTGTGCGGGTAGGGCTTTTCGTGCTCAGCCACCACGTCAATGGGCTTCTTGCCCTTGATGAGCACCTGGTCCGTCACACCCAGCTTCTCGCAGACTTTCAGGGCGGCGTCATAGTAGTCATACCCCTTGTCGATATTTACGCAGATGCGGTCCTTGGTGCAGCGGAGCGCCTCCTCCAGGGTGGGCATGCGCATGGTGTCAATCTCCACGCCATGTGCGCGCTTGAGGCTCAGGCGCTTGATTTCCGCCAGGGTAAGGTCCGCCACCTTGGCGCTCTTGTCGGGCTCGGAGCGGAACACCTTGGAGAAATTGGTGGTGCGCTTTACATCGGCGTCATGGCAGAGCACCAACACGGAGTCTGCGGTCATGTGGACGTCCAGTTCCACGATGTCGGCCCCCATCCGGATGACGCTCTCGATGGCGGGAATGGAATTCTCCGGATAGTTGCGCCAGTCACCGCGGTGGCAGGCCACCACTACATACCGGGACTGGGGATTGTGGATTTGGGCGATAATGCCTGCAGCGCGGTTAGGGTAAGGCTGTTCACCGGCGCAGGATGCCAGACAGGCACAAACAAGGAAGAAAGTAAAAAGTTTTCTCATAAGGCAAGTCGTCTATTCATGTAACCAGCCACTGGCTATTCCATCAACTTCTTGTACTTGAAGCGTTTAGGTTGGGCGTCCGGACCCAGGCGGAGCCTGCGGTTCTCCTCGTATTCCTGGTAATTGCCCTCGAAGAACACCACCTTTCCCTCGCCTTCGTAGGCCAGAATGTGGGTGGCGATGCGGTCCAGGAACCAGCGGTCGTGGCTCACCACCACGGCGCAGCCGGCAAAGTTTTCCAGGCCTTCCTCCAGCGCACGGATGGTGTTCACGTCCACGTCGTTGGTGGGTTCGTCCAGAAGTAGCACGTTGCCCTCGTCCTTCAGGGTGAGCGCCAGGTGCAGGCGGTTGCGTTCACCGCCGGAGAGCACGCCGCACAACTTTTCCTGATCGGCCCCGGAGAAATTGAAGCGGGACACCCAGGCGCGGGCGTTCACATCCCTGCCGCCCATGCGAACCCATTCGGAATTGCCCGCAATGGTCTCGTACACCGTCTTTTCCGGGTCTATGGAACGGTGCTGCTGGTCCACGTAGGAAATCTTCACCGTGTCGCCAATCTCGATGGAGCCGCTGTCCGGCTGCTCCATCCCCATGATGAGACGGAACAGGGTGGTTTTGCCGGCTCCGTTGGGGCCGATGACACCGACAATCCCCGCCGGCGGCAGCTCGAAGCTCAGGTGCTCGAACAGGAGTTTGTCTCCATAGGCCTTTGAAACGTCGTTGAAACGGATGACCTTGTTGCCCAGGTGCGGACCGTTGGGAATATAGATTTCCAGGTTGGCTTCCTTCTGTTTGCTATCGGCCGATGCCAGCTTCTCGTACGCCCCCAAACGCGCCTTTTGCTTGGCCTGACGGGCCTTGGGAGCCATGCGCACCCATTCCAGTTCCCGCTCCAGGGTTTTGCGGCGCTTGCTCTCCGCCTTTTCCTCCGCAGCCAGACGCTTGGTCTTCTGGTCCAGCCAGGAGGAGTAGTTGCCTTTCCAGGGGATGCCCTCGCCACGGTCCAGCTCCAGAATCCAGCCGGCCACGTTGTCCAGGA
>DFFY01000039.1:0-255 GCA_002371115.1 Bacteroidales bacterium UBA3764 | reverse complement strand
CCGGCTCCTGCAGCAGCAGGCGGCACAGGGCCACGCGGCGGCGTTCGCCTCCGGAGAGTTCCTTGATTTTCTGCTCCGACGGCGGGCACTGCAGCGCATCCATGGCGCGTTCCAGCTTGGCGTCTATCTCCCAGCCGTTTACGTGGTCTATCTGCTCGGTGAGTTCTCCCTGGCGCTCAATGAGGCGGTTCATCTGGTCATCATCCATGGGCTCCATGAACTTGAGGGAAATGTCGTTGTATTCCTGCAGGATGT
>DFFY01000075.1:76981-83125 GCA_002371115.1 Bacteroidales bacterium UBA3764 | reverse complement strand
TTGCCCTGCACGGGCTCAATCTTGATGCCGCCTTGGGCGCACACGTCGATGCACTCCTTGATGAGCGCGAGGACAATCTTCCGGGAAGTCCGGTTGGCGGCGGCCTCGCCAAAGGTGCAGCCCAGCACGGTGCTCATGCCGGAGAAGGCGCTATTAATGAGGAGTTTACTCCAGCGCGTGCCCACAAAATTAGGCTCCACGGTCACCGGGCCCATCATTTCCAGCAAGGCCTTCGCATCTTCCAGGTGGTGGTATTTGGGGCCGATGGTTCCCAGCGAGAAGGTAAGACTGTCCGGGGAGCTGGTAAGCTCGCTCACGCCCGGCTCCAGGAGGGTGGCGCCCCAGGCAACGGTGCAGCCCAGAACCCTTTCTTCGCCCACGATATCGGCAATCCCCTGCTCCGGAAGGCCGTTTTGCAGCGTGACGATGACTCCGTCCGGCGCCAGGTAGTCCTTCAGGAAGGTGACCACCTCTGCATTTTGCTGCTGCTTGGTGAGGAGGAAGATGATGTCGTACAGACCGGTCATTTGGTCCGGCGTGTAGGCGGTGACCGGCTGGGTGAAGTTCACGGTGCCCGTCACCTGGGCCCCGTTTTTCTGCAGGGCCTCCACGTGTTTCACATTGCGGTTGATGAGGTCTATCTTTCCACCCTTTTTTGTGATGTAAGCGCCCAGGATGGTCCCGAGGGACCCGGCGCCGTAAATGGCTGCTCTCATAGTTTATAGAATGGTTACCAGCTCTGCGGGGCCGGTGAGGTAAACATCGATGAAGGTGTCGTTGGGGCCAGGGTGGAAGTCCACCTGGAGCCAGTCGCCGCGGCGGCATTGCAGGCGGTAGGAGTTTTTCTCACAAGGAATACCGGCCTTGTAGGCAGCCAGGGCGCAGGCGGTGAGGCCGGTGCCGCAAGCGAGCGTCTCCCCTTCCACCCCCTTCTCGAAGGTGCGGACGTGGAGGCCATCGGCCCGAACTTCCACCAAATTCACGTTGGTGCCCTCCGGCTGGAAGGCCGCATCCCAGCGCAGCGGTTTGGCTTCCTTTTCCATGTCGATACCGTCCACCGCCGGCACAAACTGCACCAAATGCCGCGTGCCGGTGTTCAGGAACAGCCCGCCTTTCATGGACGTAATTCCCTGTACATCAATCATTTTTAGCCGAACGGTCCAGGTTCGGAGGGGAGTGACCTCTCCAAAACCATGGCCACCCTCGGCCGTGTAAGAGGGAGGGGCCCAGAGCCGTGCTTCAGCACGTTGCGAATGGGAGGGGTCGCGGAGCGACGGTTTGGAGAGGTCACTCCCCTCCGAAAGAATCTCGGCAGTATGCTCTCCGTCGGGAGCGAGGAAGCGGTAGGTGTGGCCGTTGGCGGGGTTGATACCCAGGTAGTTGGCGAAGGCCACGATGCAGCGGCCACCGTTGCCGCACATCATGCCGCCGGAGCCGTCCGGGTTGTAGAACTCCATCACAAAGTCGTAGGGAGATGCTTCGACTTCGCCCTTCGGGCTTCGCTCAGCATGACAAGCCCGGACTAAGCCTTCCCCGGACTGAGCGAGCGTGGGGGCTGAAGTGAGGATCATAAGCCCGTCCGTATGGTACTGCTTGCACAGTTCGCCAATCCGGACCGGCTCCCGGAAGGGATCCATCCCTCCCTGGCGCCCGTCCAGCACCACAAAGTCGTTCCCCGCTCCGGAGAACTTAAAAAACATTGGTTCGTAACTATCTATCATTCAATTACTTCCTTATATTCCTCGGCGCCATTTGCGCAGAGGATTTTCAACAATTCACTGTGTATCAGCTACTTACGAGCCAGCGTAACGAGGTATTTCCCACTGAGCCGTGCCATTCATCCTACCAACCTGCACCATTCACTCCACTGACCTGCGCCAATCACCCTACCGACCTGCGCCAAAAAACACCCTACTCCGCAGCATCCCGCAGCAGCGACGCCAGGAGCTTGATGCCGGGCTCCATCTTGGCCTCGTCCACGAAGGAGAAGTTCAGGCGCATGGTGTTGCGGTGGCTGCCGTCCGTGTAGAAGAAGGAGCCAGCCACGTAGGCCACCCCGGCGGCCAGGGCTCGGTCGTACAACGCCACAGTATCCACGGCCGGCGGCAGCGTAAGCCACAAAAACAGCCCGCCTTCCGGATAGGTCCAGGACACGCCGGCAGGCATGTATTTTTCCAGCAGAGACACCATGAGATCCCGTCTGCGCCGATATTCAGCAATGGTTTTCACCAAATTGGCATCCAGCAGGCCGGAACCCAGGAACTCCGCCGCCAGGTATTGGTCCATCACCGGCGGGCACAGGTCCAGGCACTGTTTGCACACGTAAATCTGTTCCAGCAGCTCTTCCGGGCCGATTATCCACCCTATCCGGAACCCGGGCGCGAAAATCTTGGAGAAGGAGCCCAGCTGCAGGGTACGCTCCGGCGCCAGCTCGCGGATGGAGGTCACCGCCTCCCCGGAGTAGCGCAGCTCCCGGTACGGGCTGTCCTCCACAATGAGGCAGTCCAGTTCCCGGGCCAGGGCCACCAACTCCTCCCGCTCTGCCAAAGTCAATGTTTTCCCCGTGGGATTGTTGAAGTCTGGGATTACGTAAATAAATTTGACTGCGGAAGAGGGTACTGTCTCGCAAACCGCCTTCGCTTCGCGTCGGCCCCTCCCAACTCGCAACGCGTCTGACGACGCGGCTGTGGGCCCCTCCCGTTTATACGGCCACGGGTGGCCATGGGTTTGCGAGACAACACCCTCTCCCGCCATGAAATCATTCAAATCCACTACCTCCGCCCGATAGGCCTTGAAGCTTTGGAGGGCGCCCAGGTAGATGGGGTTGGAGGCGAGGACTACGTCCCCGGGGTCCAGGAACACACGGGCGCAAACGTCAATTCCCTGCTGGGACGATGTGGTAATCTGCACCTGCGACACTGGCACGCCATAGCGCGAAGCAATGAGCTCCCGCAGTTCCGGGACGCCCTGCGTGGCGCCGTACTGCAGCGCCTTGGTGCCGTATTTCTCCAGCACGCGCTCCGTGAGGCCGGGAATATCGGCCAGGGGGAAGGTGCACGCCGCCGGGTATCCGCCCGCGAAGGAGCAAATGGCGGAGAGGTCCACCTTGCGGAAGATTTCCCGCACGGGAGACCGCAGGAAGGACGGCACGTCGGAGGAAAAGTACTTGCTATAGTTCATGAGATTTCTCGACTTCGCTCGGAATGACAGCTACGCACGGGTAATATGCGCACCGAGGGCGTTCAGGCGGCCTTCAATGTCCTCGTAGCCACGGTCAATCTGCTCAATATTGTCGATAGTGGAAGTGCCCTTGGCGCTCATGGCGGCCAGCAGCATGGCAATGCCCGCACGGATATCCGGCGAAACCAGCTTGGCGGCCTTGAGCGAAATCCGGTGGTCATGGCCGATTACCACCGCGCGGTGCGGGTCGCAGAGGATAATCTGCGCACCCATGTCTATCAGGCGGTCCACAAAGAACAGGCGGCTCTCGAACATCTTCTGGTGGATGAGCACGCTCCCCTTGCACTGGGTGGCTACCACCAGCATCACGGACAGCAGGTCCGGCGTGAGCCCCGGCCAGGGGGCATCGGCAAGGGTCATGATGGACCCGTCCAGGAAGGAGTCTATCTCATAGCATTCCTGCTCAGGAACATAAATATCGTCCCCCTGCTGCTCCAGCTTGATGCCCAGGCGGCGGAACGCGTCCGGAATAATGCCCAGGTCGTAGTACGACACGTTCTTGATGGTAAGGCTGCTCCGGCAAATGGCGGCCATGCCGATGAACGAGCCTACCTCAATCATGTCCGGCAGGATCTTGTGCAGGGTGCCATGCAGGGCCTCTACGCCATGGATGCGCAGAAGGTTGGAGCCTACGCCGTCGATGAACGCGCCCATGCGGTTGAGCATTTTGCACAACTGCTGCAGGTACGGCTCGCAGGCGGCATTGTAGATGGTGGTGGTGCCTTTGGCCAGCACGGCGGCCATGACGATGTTGGCCGTACCGGTCACGGAGGCCTCGTCCAGCAGCATGTATCGGCCCGTAAGACGGCCTTCCTGCGTCAGGTGGAACGCGCGGCGGGAAGGGTCATAGTCCATTTGGGCACCGAGCTTCACCATGCCGTCCAGGTGGGTGTCCACCCTGCGCCGGCCGATTTTGTCACCGCCAGGCTTGGCGAACCACGCATGGCCGAATCGGCTCAAAAGCGGGCCGACGACCATCACCGAGCCGCGGAGCTTGGCGCACTTTTGCACAAATTCCTCCGTTTCGATGTAGGTGGTATCCACGGCATCGGCCTGGAAGGTGTACATGCCCTTGGCCAGGCGCGTCACTTTGACGCCCATCTGCTGCAACAGGTCGATGAGGTTTTTCACATCCAGGATTTCCGGGATGTTGGAGATGGTGACGGGCTCGCTGGTGAGCAGCACGGCGCTGATTACTTCCAGGGCTTCGTTCTTGGCGCCCTGCGGGGTAATGGTTCCGGACAGCTTGTGCCCGCCTTCGATGATAAATTTAGACATGCTCGACTTCGGGATGTAAAGTGATACCGTATTTGGCTTCTATGCGTTGGATGATTTGTTGTTCCAGGCCGATGACTTCCTCCGGCAGCGCTGTGCCTGAGGCGTTTACAATCACCAGCGGCTGGTTTTGGTACACCTGGGCGCCGCCGCAGCGGGCGCCTTTGAACCCGCACTGCTCGATCATCCATGCGGCGGGGACTTTGATGCTGTCCCCTACCTCGTAGTGGGGCACCTGGTAGTCCGGGCCGTTGTCTGCGCGGGCAGTGTCCACGATGCGCTGAAAGTGCGCGCGGGAGATGACGGGGTTGCAGAAGAAGCTGCCCGCACTGCCCAGTTCCTCCACGTCCGGCAGTTTTTTTCGCCGGATGCCGATGATGGCTTTACGGATGTCGGCAGGCGCGAGCGAGAAAGTGCCGGTTCCGGGGAACTCCACTTCGCTTCGCTCCGTTCCGGCCCCTCCCATTCCCTTCGGGAACGGGCCCCTCCCCCTACCCATGTCCGGGGGTGGACATGTCCCCGGAACCGGCACTTTCCCGCTCTCTTCCAGGGCCTTGCGGACGCCGCCGTAGTCCAGGCGGGGCTGCGGAGTGCGGCTGAGGCGGTAGGTGACGGCGGTGATGACGTAGCGGCCTTTCCACTCGGTCTTGAACTTGGAGGCACGGTAGCCGTAGGCGCAGTCTGCCGGGTCGATGGTAACAAATTGCCCCGTGGTGCGGTCATAGGCACGGATGGCGGCGATGATGTCCTTGGCCTCTACACCGTACGCGCCGATGTTCTGCACGGCGCTGGCGCCTACCTCGCCGGGAATAAGCGAGAGGTTCTCCGGGCCCCAGAGGCCCTCCGAGGCTGCCCAGGCGCAGAAGTCGTCGAAGACCACCCCGGCACCGCAGGTGACCAAGAGGGGAGATACACTCGCTTCGCTACGCTCGCTCGGTATGACATCCTTGTCATTCCGAGGCCCGGAGGGCCGAGTGAATCTCATGCCGCAATGCAACACCGTGCCGGGAAAATCCCGGGTGAAGAGGAGGTTGGAGCCGCCGCCCATCACCAGGACCGGCTGGGGCAGCGCGGCCCAGTCCAGGGCCTGCAGGTCTGCCTCCTCCGTTACCTCCACATACAGGGCACAGCGCACCCGCATCCGGAAGGTGTTCCGGGTAGAGAGGTCGTAATTATGAATGCGCTGAATCACCGTAGGTCAATCTGGAGCTCGTCCAGCTGGGCCTGGTCAATCTCTGACGGGGAGTCAATCATGACATCGCGGCCCTGGTTGTTCTTGGGGAAGGCGATGTAGTCGCGGATGGTATCCTGCCCGCCCATGAGGGCGCACACGCGGTCGAAGCCGAAGGCCAGACCTCCGTGCGGCGGTGCACCGAACTTGAAGGCGTTGATGATGAAGCCAAACTTGTATTCCGCTTCCTCGGGGCCGATACCCAGGACCTCGAACATGCGCTTTTGCATATCGGCATTGTGGATACGGATGCTGCCGCCGCCCAGCTCGTTGCCGTTGAGCACAAAGTCATAGGCGTTGGCGCACACGCGCTCCAGGTCTTCCTTCTTATTGGAGTAGAACCAGTTCTCGTGCTCCGGTTTGGGCGCGGTGAACGGGTGGTGCATGGCGTAGAAGCG
>DFFY01000075.1:41445-76872 GCA_002371115.1 Bacteroidales bacterium UBA3764 | reverse complement strand
GCGGAGCGAACTCCTTGGGGTTGCGGAGCCCCAGGCGGCCGCCCATTTCCAGGCGCAGGACGCCCAGCATGGTCTGCACTTTGCGCTTATTGGCGCCGCTCATCACCAGCATGAGGTCGCCGGGCTTGGCTTCGGCCTTGGCGGCCAGCTTGGCCAGGTCATCGGCACTGTAAAACTTGTCGATGGAGCTCTTGAAGGTGCCGTCGGCATTGACCTTTATGTAGATGAGGCCTTTGGCGCCCACCTGCGGGCGTTTGACCCATTCGGTGAGCTCGTCCAGCTGCTTACGGGTGTATTCCGCTGCGCCGGGCACGGAAATGGCGCCGATGTAGGCGGCATCGTCCAGCACGCTGAAGCCCTTGCCCTTGGCGGCGTCCGTGAGCTCGTGGATGGTCATGCCAAAACGTACGTCCGGCTTATCGGAGCCGTAGTTGTCCATGGCGTCATACCAGGTCATGCGGGGCATGGGGTCGGGAATGTCCACATTGAGGACGTTCTTGAAGATGGTGCGCATCATGCCCTCGAACATGTTCAGGACGTCTTCCTGTTCCACGAAGGACATTTCGCAGTCTATCTGGGTGAATTCCGGTTGGCGGTCGGCCCGGAGGTCTTCGTCGCGGAAGCAGCGGACAATCTGGAAGTAGCGGTCATAGCCGGCTACCATGAGGAGCTGCTTGAAGGTCTGGGGGCTCTGCGGCAGGGCGTAGAACTGGCCGGGATTCATGCGGGAAGGGACCACAAAGTCACGGGCTCCTTCCGGAGTGCTCTTGATGAGGTACGGGGTTTCAATTTCCATGAAACGGTTGGCGTCCAGGTAGTTGCGAACCTCGTGGGCCACCCGGTGACGGAGGGCCAGGGCGCGCTGCAGCGGGCCGCGGCGCAGGTCCAGGTAGCGGTATTTGGCACGGAGGTCCTCGCCGCCGTCACTCTCTTCCTCGATGGTGAAGGGCGGAGTAACGCTCTTGTTCAGGATGGTGATGGAGCCCAGTTTAATCTCGATGTCTCCGGTGGGCATCTTGGGGTTCTTGGCCTGGCGCTCCACCACCTCGCCCTTGGCCTGAATCACGAATTCGCGGCCCAGGGAAGTGGCCACTTCCACCAGGGCAGCAGGGGCGTCCGCCTCCACTACCAGCTGGGTAATCCCATAACGGTCACGCAGGTCCACGAAGGTCATGCCGCCCAGCTTACGGGCTTTCTGGACCCATCCCGCCAGCGTCACCTGCTGTCCTTTGTTCTCGATGCGGAGCTCCCCGCACGTGTGTGTTCTGTACATAGTTTATGTCGATTTTTGCTCTTCGCGTTTAATAACCTACAAAATTAGCAAAAAAATATGAGTATCTTTGTGCCATGATGGAAGTTCGCGCAAAAAAAGCCCTCGGGCAACATTTTCTTACCGACCAGAAGGTCGCCCGCGCCATTGTGGACGCCCTGGAACCTTTCCCGACAAAGACTTCGAGCGAAGTGAAGGCGCCTGCAGGCGCCCGGCCGTGCCCGGGTCTTTCGCAGAAAGACGGAAAGGGCCTTGAGGCCGCAGGGGGTCCGGGGGAATCCTATTCCCCCGTCTTGGAGGTAGGGCCCGGCATGGGGGTATTGACCCAATACCTGCTGGAACGGAGGGACATCGACCTTAAACTCATTGAGATTGATACGGAGAGCGTGGAATACCTGCTCACGCACTTCCAGGGCATGCAGGGACGGCTCATGGAGGGCGATTTCCTGACGCTGAAGCTGGAGAAACTGTTCCCGGAGCAGTTTGCCATTATCGGCAATTTCCCCTATAACATTTCCTCGCAAATTTTCTTCAAGGTGCTGGACTACAAGGAGCGCATTCCGCAGGTAGTGGGCATGGTGCAGAAGGAAGTGGCGGAGCGCATTGCCTGCCCGCCCGGTTCCAAGACCTACGGCATCCTGAGCGTGCTGCTGCAGGCCTGGTACGACATTGAATATCTGTTCACCGTGGGTTCCGGCTGCTTCGCTCCCCCGCCCAAGGTGGAGAGCGCCGTGATTCGGCTGAAGCGGAACAGCCGGGCATCCTTAGACTGCGACGAAGCCCTGTTCAAAACGGTGGTGAAAACGGCCTTTGGCCAGCGCCGGAAGATGATGCGCAACCCGCTGAAGCCGCTGGCTGCCGCCAAGGCCGCACGCGAAGGCTGGAGCGAGGAGGAGCTGGCCGCCTTCCTGGCCCAGGACGTCTTCACCCTCCGCCCGGAGCGACTCTCCGTAGAAGACTTCGTGGCCCTGACCAATCTGCTGGCCTAAATCCCCTGTCTCGTCCTCAAAATCGAGCCAAAACAAGGATGAGAAGGATGAAATGACCCCCTCGTCCTCAAAATCGGGCCAAAACAAGGATGAGAAGGGCGAAATGCGCTAAGCGCTATTAAATCGGCCCAGGCTCGTTACAGAATGGTCCAGTTATATCCCAGCGAACAGCATAAGGAGAATGCTTGAAGGCGGGAGAAATCCCTGGTGCCGTACAGCCTCAGGTATAAGCTGTGCTCAAAGCCTCCGTTGGGGGTAATGGTCCGGTGAAACTTAAAGAATAAGTCTGCACCGACAGCGGCAGTTGTGCTGGTAACGGATCTATTATTATTATTCTCCTGCACGCAACTTGTCATAATCCACCTTTCCCGCAATGATGCGGGCGGGGCAATGGTAGGAAGGAGACAGGACGCTGCGCTCCTTGCTTGTGAAGGAGCCCGATACGCCGGCAAGATCCAGGAGCAAATGGGAAAGGTCCGACGTATAAAAAGGCCTTGCCGCAGCCTGGGGCAGCGCTTCCAGCACATCCGGATGCGCCGCCGCATACGCCGTTGAGCACCACACCCACATGGGGACTTCATATTCGGCACGGGCCGCAGCGAGGCCGGGCCGCCCGTGGGAACGGCCGCTGATGGGGAGCTCGTCATACACCTCCTCACCGTGGTCGGAGAGGAAAATGACGATGGCATCCGTTGCGGCATAGTACTGCAGGATGCTTTCCAGGACGAAGTCATTGTACCGCGTGGCATTGTCATAATGCATGACTGCTTCCGGCGTTCCTTCCGGATAATCGTCCATGGAAAAAAAAGCAAAGTCCGGCGGATAATGCTCCTCATATTCAAAGTGCTGGCCTCTCAGGTGAATGATATCCATAACAGGCTCCTGCGCAAGCGCGTTTGCCGGAGGGAGATTATCGGCCAGAAAATCGGCATCGAACTGCTTTGTATGGGTGTTCCGATAGCTGAAAGCCGCCTCGCTTATGGTTTTGTCCGAGAACATGTTTTTCCCTCCGCGGATGGCCATGAAGCCATTACCGCCCGGGAATTGGTTGGAGTAGAAGTTCACCGTGTAACCCGCCCGTTTGAGGATGGCGGGGAAAGGGACGGAAAACATGCGCTCGAAAACGTCGGCCGTCATATTGCAAGGCGATACCGCATCCGCGAAAAAAAACAGGGAACGGCCAGCACCACGGGCGTCCTGGAAGGGCGTGGTAGGAAGCCTGTAGCCATAAGCCGACGCATGATGCTTGTTAAAACTTTCACCGAGAACCAGGACGATACGCGCTGAACGGAACGTGCAGGTATCGGCCGTCTCCGTAAGGTAAACCTTGTGGCGGATTTCCGCCTCCCTGTCCTGTCGGAAGGCCTCCGCTCCGGCGCTCACCAGCCGTCCGGGGGGTGTCTTATCCAGGTGAAGAAGGCCGATGGCAGCCGGCACTGCCAACACGGCGAGAAGCCCGTTGGGGAGGCTCCACTTTACAGCGAAAGGCGTTGCCAGCAGAAGGACCAGACAGACGGACAGGCGCCATCGGCCCAAAATGGCGGGAGAAACAAACGTCTTGCAGAAACTCCAGACTTCAGCCGGATGGGTGGCGAAAAGCAGGCGCACGATTCCCGTATTGAGCGGAGACAGAAAGAACTCCTGGCAAAAGACATCGGCCAGGCATGCCAGCCCCATAACGAACGTCAGCACAACACCGAGCGGCGCTCCGAGGCGCTTCTTGAGCAATGCGGTCGGAGCGAGCAGCAGCATAGCCACGGCCAATGCACCCAGGGACGGTGTCCCGAGAAGGCATAGGGCCGTGGCAATGAGAATGAGCGTTACCGGATGCGTCAATATATTTTGTGCAACGTATATGTGTACTGCTCAGACCCTATTGTCGCCATGACGGTAAGCTGGGCTCCACTCAACGCAAACACGAACGGGACTTTAGAGGAACTTGACGTATAAGTGTACCCATTCCATCCCGAATATCTATTCATATCCACGGTTCCGCTGCCTTCAGTGCCGCTGGCTGCCAGGGTATAAACAAAATTGTATTTCTCTTCCGGCGTGCCTTCGCCATCTTCCATCACATAGACGATACCGCTGTTTGCCGTAATGAAAGATACCCTCAAATATTGGTCTTCCCAGAAATATTCGGATTGCCAGGTTGTGCCGCCCAGAGCGGAAGAGCCGGAACCTGCAGGGGTGCAAGAAAACAGAAAGAAAGCAGCAATGGCTGCAAGCAGGGCAAATAACTTTTTCATAATACATTGATTTTCCTGCAAATATATTTATTTTTATTGAATATGCAAGAACCTCGTTTTTTAAATTGAATCCGTGAAGTTTTGGCGGCCGAAACGCTTGGGGTTAGAACTGGAAGTAGATGAAGGTTTGGAGGTCCGCCGTGATGAACTGGTAGAAGAAGACGATGATGGCCACCACCACCAGGGCCATGACGGGCAGCGGGAGACGGGCAAAAACAATCCGGTAACAGCGTTTGAAGCGCTCAGGCAGCCAGTGGATGAGCATGCCCAGTACGAACACCAGCAGCACGGTGCGGTGCTGCCAGGCCATTTCCGGCAGCAAGGACAGGTCCCACGCGCTGCCAATTTGGTTCACCATGTTCTTGGCGGTGTTCCAGGCCTGTTCGTTGGCCAGGGCGGGGTCCAGGTTGGAGCCGCTGCGGAAGAACAGCCGGGTGAAGGTGATGAAGACGAAGGTCTGGAAAATGTCCCAGGCGCGGGAGAGCCACAATAAGGCAGGAGATACACTCGCTTCGCTCGGTATGACAGAAGGGGTGCTCGGTATGACAGAAGGGGCGCTCGGTATGACAAGTCTACGAAGCAGCGCTTTCACCACGGTGCCGGCCCAGATGATGAGGAGCCAGACAAAGAAGAGGTTCCACACGGGCGCGGGGGTGAGGCGGCACAGGAGGCCCGCCACGGCGGTGAAGAAGGTGATTATCACCAGTCTTTGGAGCATGCTCCGCTTGGTCCAGACTTTATAAATGACCATGCCCAGGCCGTTGAGCCCGCCCCAAATCATGAAGTTCCAGCTGGCGCCGTGCCACAGGCCGCCCAGCAGCATGGTGTTCATGGAGTTGATGTTGGTGGTAATGAGCTTGCGGTCCCCGGGCTTAAGCCAGGCCCAGAGGCCAATGGCGGCCGCCACCACGAACACCCCGAAAGCCACCCACCAGGAGCCGCTGAGGAAACTGCCGAACACCGCCACCGCCAGGATAATCACAAAGGTGGCCGGCGTAGCGTTCCGGTTGCCGCCGAGCGGAATGTACAGGTAGTCCCGCAGCCATCGGCTCAGAGACATGTGCCAGCGGCGCCAGAACTGCTGCGTGTTCACGGCCTTGTACGGCGAATCGAAGTTCTTGGGCAGGTAGAAGCCCATGAGCATGGCTACGCCCGTGGCGATGTCCGTGTAGCCGGAAAAGTCCGCATAGACCTGCAGCGAATAGCAGAACAAGGCCGATAAATTCTCGAAACCGCTGTACAGCAGCGGGTTCTCGAACACGCGGTCGCAGAAGTTCACCGCCAGATAGTCCGCCAAAATGAGCTTCTTGAGGAGGCCGTTCATAATCCAGAAGACGGCGATGCCGAACCATCGGCGCGAAAGATTGTACGGCTTGTGGAGCTGCTGGACGAACTCCACGGCACGGACGATGGGACCCGCCACCAGCTGCGGGAAGAACGACAGGTAAAAGCCGAAGTCCAGGAAACCCTCCACTGGCGCAATCTTGCGCCGCTTGACGTCCACCACGTAGCTCACCGCCTGGAAGGTGAAGAAGGAGATGCCCACCGGGAGGATGATGGCATCCACCCGGAACACTTCCGCGCCCACAAGCATGTTCAGCCACTCGCCCAGGACGTCGTGCACCTGCAACTGCAGGCCGAAGAGGTTGTTCACAAAGTCCGTGAGGAAGTATGCATACTTGAAATACGCCAGGATGCCCAGGTCCACCACCACGCTGAGCGCTGTTACGGCCGACCGGGCCCGCTCCGAGCGAAGCCTGTGCAACCACTTGGCAGCAAAGAAGTTATAGACAATCACAAAGAGCAGCAGCGCCAGGAAAACACCGCTGGTCTTGTAGTAAAAGAACAGCGACACGGCAAAGAGGAAGCCGTTGCGCAGCAGCACCTTGGAGTGGAAGAGCGAGAAGACGGCGAACACCAGCGCAAAGAACGCCCAGAAGTAGAACTGGGTGAACAGCAGCGGATGGGCCTGGTCAAAGGAGAACAGGCTCACAAAGAAATCCCGTATGATGTCCCAGAGGTTCATCGCAGGTAGTAAGCGTCCATGATGGCGTCGAAGAGGAGGTCCCCTATCAACTTATAGCCCGCCGGTGTGAAATGGATTCTGTCCGCCTGGGCCAGGCCGGCTTCCTCCCATTTTTCCATGGAGCCGCAGCCGCCCATCACCTGGTACCAGTCCCAGAACACGCCGCCACACTCCTCCGCCAGCTCGCGGAAGGCCGTTTCGGCAGCCTCGGTGTGGGGGTTCACGCCCCTTTTCCGCAGCCAGCTGTCGTTGATACCGCTCATCAGGATGGCACATTGCGGAGCCACGCGGCGCACTTGGGCAATGAGCTGGCGGTAGTTGGCCTTGAAGCGGCGGACGTCGAAATCGGCACCTTGTATGTCATTGATGCCGATGGAGAAAATCACCAGATCCGGCATTACGCGGCGGAGCTCCTGTTCCCAGAGGTCGCAACGGAGCCAGGCCTGCGTGGAGGCACCATTCACCCCCGCCTCGCTGAGCGAAAAACCGCCGCCGGACTTGTCCAAATACAGGCCCCGGAGGACGTACTGGCCTTTTCCGCCAAAGCAGAGCTGAATCCAGTCCGTATAATGCGGCAGGCAGAAGCGGCCGCCCGCACCATGCAGCGTGTCCCGCCCGTTCACCAGCAAAAAAGGCTCCAGGGTACCGTCGCCCAGCACGTCCACCCGGTTGAAGGTATAGCGCTGCTGCAACGTCTGGCGCTCGCGCGGCGCCAGGTCAATCGTCACCCGGGCCGACGTATCCCGTGCCACCGCCACCATCCCAGTCAGGCCCAGGATTTCCTCCCCGGGCTTGAGGCAGCTGGCGCTTTCCCAGTTGCCGGTATAGGAACTGCTGTAACTCACGGGCGTATTGGTGCCGGCAACCGCAAAGGGGAATACCAGCCCCCGACCGCCATCTATCCCATAGCGAAGGCTCAGGAAGTGACGGCGCAGGCGGTCGCTGAGGGTGCCTCCCTGCACATGGGAACCGCCCACGTGGAGAACCCGGACGTTGCCCCGTCCGGTAAGGAGCAGCGTATCCAATTTGCTGCAGAAGCGTCCGAATTGGGCCGATTCCCCTTGCAGCACATTCTTCTCCGACTGGATGAAAGGATAGCGCGGCAAACGGCGGGCCGCCGACGGAACCGCCGTCAGAAGAAGCACCAAAAAGATGAGTACCCTTGCCTTCATAGAAGTACAAAGGTACTCATTTTCTTTGATTCGCGAAAGCTTACTGCAGCATCAGGCTGCGCAGGTCGTCAATGTCCTTCTGCGGAACGCCAATCTTGAGGAGGTACTTCACGATGCGTTCCTGATAGGTGCCGCTGTCGGTCTGCGAGAAAATGGTCTTGCGGATGGACTTGTAGCTGTACGCCGTACGGACATGCTTGTACGCGGGCTTCCCGTCGTCATCGGTGGACATGCCCCAGTCGGCCGGAGAGAAATAGGTGAGCTCATAGTCTTTGGCCATGTCGCTCTCCCCCACGCCCAAGGCGCCTTCCAGCAGGACGGCCAGCGTGGCGGTACGGTCACGGCCGGCCGCGCAGTGGAAATACACGGGCTTGCCTTCCCGCAGGCGGGCCACCACCCAGCAGAAGGTCTCCTTCACCTTGGCGGGATTGTCCCGCACCATGTGGTTGTACCCGCTGTCGAAGCCCGGGGCATAAAAAGCCACGCTGCTGCCCAGCGGGGAGCTGGACGGCACGTCGGAGGCCTCCCGCAGGTCCACTTCGGCACGAATGCCTTCGGCCAGCATTTCTTTCCGCCCGGTCTCGTCGCAGTATTTCTTGTCGATACGGCCGCCCCGGTAAAGTTTGTGGTACGCCACCGTTTTGCCGCCCAGACCCTTGTAGCCGCCCAGGTCGCGTCCGTTGCGCACGTTGGGGGTGAAGAACACCTGATGCAGGTTGCCCTTTGTGGTGAAGCTTCCGCCGGCCACCACGGCATTGTCGGAGGTCCGGGTTACCTGATACTGGTACTTTGCACCCGGCACCAGGTTGGTGATGCTTTGGCTGGAAACGCCGCCGCTGAGCGAATACTCCCGGCTCCAGCTGCCTTCCCACACGCGCAGCTTCTGGCTGCCGGAAGCGGCCGTCCAGGAAATGGTGTAGGCGGGCGGAAGCTCAACGTTGTTTTCGCTGGGGCCGCCGCCGGGATACCCCACAATGCTGGAATAGGAATATTCCTTGTCCGTGTCCGGATTGTCGGTCTCCGGATAGTGCACCTCTTCCAGGAACTTCTGGACATAGGCGTTGGTGGCCAGGAAAGCTTCTCCCTCAGGCTCTTCCGGCTCATCCACCTGGCCGGTTCCCAGCAGACGGGTGGAAATGGCACGCGAAAGCGTCCAGGAGGCATCGTCACCGCCAACCGCCCAGTACATGGCGCCCAGCAGGCCCTTTTCTTTCACATAGTCCGCTTTGAGGCCGATGGAAACGGCGTTGTCGTAGCTCAGGACCATGTTTCCGGAAGCATCGGTCAGGTAAGGCACCTTGGCCATATCGTCCCAATGCTCGTTATACCCGGCAGTGCGGATGTCCTTGTAATAGATGAAGTTGTCGTCCGGGTCGTCCGCCGTAAAGGCCTTGTTGTCGTCACGGCCGTAAAAGGCCATGCCCAAGGTCATTTTCCCGTACGGAACGCCGGCGGCCAGGTGCAGGGCCACCGACTCGTCGCAGCTGCGGTGGGTCATGGACGAGCGGTACAGCGCCGCGTTGTGCTGCGGCGGATTGCCCATGTCGTAGGTCATCAGGTTCACCCAGTTCATGTACGGCAGGAAGTCCGGGAACGACACATATTTGGCGCTGGAGGAGGAGGCCATGGTAATGAGCCGGTCCTGGCCCAGGGCGGCCCGTAAATCCTTCACCAGCAGCGTGAAGTTGTCCTTGTCGGCCGGAGAATAAGAAATGCCCGCCGAGCCGCTGGTGGGATATTCCCAGTCCAGGTCAATCCCGTCCAGTCCGTACTTTTTCACGGCATCTAAACAGTTCTGGCAGAACTTCTTGCGATGCGTCTCGCTGGCAGCCATCTCGCTGAAATTGCCCGCACCCCAGCCGCCGACGGAAAGCAGCACCTTCAGCTGCGGCGCCTGCTGCTTCAAGGCCACTATCCTTGCCAGGCGGGAGGTGCTTTTTATCTCCAGGGACTCAAAGTCACTTTTCACCTTGGCAAAGGCATAGCAGATATGGGTAAGGAGGGTGGGATCCGGGATGTCGCTGTCCCAATAGGTAGTGTATCCCACCACAATGTAACCGGCAGGCGGAGATACCGGGTCCACCGGCGGCGTTTCCGGCTCATCCGGCGTGCCGGGCTCCTCTGGATTTGTCGGATCCGTGGGCGTGGTTGGCTCCGTGGGCGTTATGGGCTTGACGGAGGGCGGAGGAATGGTCCATTCCTGATACGGCGTTTCGCAGGCCACCAGCAACGGCAGCAGCAGAAACACCAGCCAGCGCATGTTTATCATAGGTTGGTAAATTCTACTTTGTGCAGCCAGGACGGGTTGCCGCTGTCGCAGTCGTCACCTATCCAGATACAATTGTTCTTGTGGTCCACGCAGACGGCCTCCGGGTTCCAATTGGCGAAATTGGCCAGGGAATAGGTGGCCAGAAGCTTGGTGGCGTCACCGTCAAACAGGTACAGCGTAAACGGCAGATACTGCGGACGGTCTTTGTTGGAATTGGAATCCAGCACCCACAGGTAGTCGCTCACGGGGTCGTAGCAAAGGTCTCCCACCTCGGAGATGGTGGGGGTGACGTCGCGCAAGCTCTTTTTCCACAAGAGTGTGCCGTCCAGCTTGTATTCGAACAGCTGGGCGCCCGTCTGCGTCCCAAAATACAGGTTGCCCTTATGCCAGGTAATGCCTTCGCAGCCCGAGTTGCCCATATTCTCCACCCCTTCCACCTTGATGGTGAAGTTGTCGTCCTTGCCGTTGTATCCAGGTGCCGGGACCCGGTAAACGGACTTGGAGCTGCTCTCCAGGCCAATATACAGGTGACCGGTTTCCGGGTCCATGGCAAGGCCCTCAAAGTCGGCCTCGCGGTACCACTGCTTCTGGAAAGTGCCGTCAAAATTAATCCGATAGAGGGTTCCCTTGTCGTGCACGCCCCAAAGGAAGTCGCCGTCCTTGGACAGGCACAGGCCCGACAGTTCCTCCAGCATGGTGCCGCCCTTGGCGCCCAGTACGTACTTGGTAATTTTGCCCATTACCGGCAGTTCCCGGGGCTGGCCGTCCGCAGGAAGGTTCTGTTCCGGACGCTCATAGCGGCCCGGGGCGTCGGGATTGCCGTCCATGGCATGCTTCACGGCGTGGCGCAGGGTGCCGGCATCGTTGTCGTGCCTGTATTCCCAAATCATCACGCCCAGCATGTCCCGGCTCTTGGCAAATTCCACCTTGGCGTTGATGGACTCCACGTCCTCGTAGCTGGCGTACATCCGGCCCAGGGCGTCGCCCAGGTACGGGACCTTGGCCACATTGTCCCAGATGCGGTAGTTCACGCCCTTGACGTCGTAACCGTCACAGGTTCCCTTGAAGAAAATGTTCTCCAGCTTGCTGTAGTCCACGGAAGAAGGATAGCGGTTGCCCACCGTCTGCTTGTAGCCGTCGCCATGGCCGTAGAAGGCAATGCCGAAGTTCATCATCTGGTACGGGATGCCCTGCTTGCCATGGAAAATGTCGTCGATGGCCTCCGCGCAGCAGCGGCTGCCGGTGATGGCGCTGCGGTACAGCGAAGAGTTATGGTACGGCGGGTTGCCCTGGTCGTAGGTCATCACGTTGATATAGTCCACATAGGGCAGCACCCCCACGTTGTCCGTGTACTTGCCGCTGTCGGAGGCGGCGTAGGAGAGCACCTTGTCCGGCATGGCTTCACGCATCTCCTTGAAGAGGGTGACAAAGTTGCGCCAGTCGGAAGGGTCGGCGCCGTTCACGTAACTGCCGTCCTTGGCCGCGTAGGTGGGATATTCCCAGTCGATGTCAAAGCCGTCCACCCCGTACTGCTCGCAAATGGCCACGCACGCGTCCACGAAGGCCTTGCGCTTGGCATCGTCCCGGGCCATCTGGGACCAGCCGTCGGCGTTCTTGCCCCAGCCGCCCATCTGGAGCTTCACCTTGAGCTCCGGGTACTGGGCCTTGTAGGCCACGAACTTCTCCACCAGCGGAATGGTCTTGGCGTCTATCTCGATGCCCACGCCGTTCACCTTGTCCACAAAACGCACGTGCCCCACGTTGATGTGCGTGAAGTTGCGCACTTCTTCCAGGGACGGGAACAGGGACGAGGACGTATATTCGGTATAATAGACCTCGATGATGGGGGTCTTGCCCAGGCGAGCCAGACGGGCGGGATTGTTCACAATCTCGTCCATGGGCTCCACGGGACCGGGGGTGGGGTCGTCGGGGGTGTCGCCGCCGGGGTTGAGCGGGTCGGTGGGGAACTCACCGCTGGTGGGTTTGGTATTGGGAGCGGGGGCGCTCATGCCCAGGCGTTCCTGCGTGCAGGAAAGCATGCCGGCCAGCGCCAGTCCCATGAGGAAAAGTCTTGACGTTTTCATCTCCTTTGTGTTTTAATGTTATCCTGGCACCCAGGGTCCGGGTCAGCGGGCCCTGGATGGAAAAAAGCTATTCTGCTATGCAGCGGACGGAAGCGGCTTCCTCTTTAAAATAGTTAGCATAGTAGTAGCCACTCTTATCTTGACGTATAATTTTTAAACGAGCACGAGGAGCGGAGTGAGCCGTTGCACTAAGAATGATAGAACGAGCCCCTTCATAACTAATACTAGCCCCGCTGGAGTACCAACCAGCCATAGGGAATACAATACTCCCGTAGGCAAAATTATTATTCGTCCAGTTGTAAGTCCAGCCATCATTCCCGTTCACCCACAAACCAGTAGAAGAACTATAAGAAGGAACTTTATATCCAGAAGGACAAGGGTCAAAGATTTCCTTGTTCTTGTCCCCATCTTCCCAGAGATTCGGCAAATCTTCCTCATTCCAGTTTCCGTTTTCATCTTTTTCGGGAACCTGGATGAAAACTGTCGGATTCGCGATGGCAAAGGCTGTCGACTTCGGTCCGTTCGTAGCGGTAATCGTGGCTGTTGCCTTCACAGGGCCAGGCAGAGGCGTGCTACGTCCCCACTGGTAGTACATGCCATATGTTTCACGACCGGCAGCACTACTTGTCGCTTTTTCTATAGCGCCCAGATTACGGTCCATGACCACCTTGCCAAAGAAAGCGGCGTCATTGATGTCCTCGACGGATGTTGCCGGAATCCAGATGTGCCAGCTCCAGAGGATGTTGTCACCGGCATCCTTGGCGGCGATGAGGGCATTGCCAGGAGTAATGGTTGCGGGCATCTTGAAGACGATGTATGCATCATCTCCACTTTGTAAATCATAGTCTACAGCGGCGATAATATCGCCTTTCTCCGGGGCCGTAGAAGTGTTCTTCGTCTCCCAAAGGACCACGACATCATTGGCATCGTCATCCGTGTTAATGGTGGTAAGGACAGCCCCTCCTTTACCCTTCGCGGCCTTGAATTTGAAGGAGGCGCCGGCATTGGCGGCAACACTACCGTCAACGATGTAACAGTTAGCCGTTGCAGAAGCACTCAAATCCGTAGCGGTACTCATATCCACACCAATGGTATTACTGTGTGTAGTAGGAACCACATAATCATGCATACTTTCCGAGGGGAGCATTCCCAAATTAATGATGTGACCGGGACTAAGTGTTACTGCTGCCGTACTGGTTATGTACTTTGTGACCACACCATCCTTAATGAGCTGAATAGTAAAGCCATTCGGCAGGGAAACCTGATTGGCGCCACGCGCTGTGTCCGGATTGTTGACGGGGAGGAAAACGATAGCACTTCCATCTGCCGCGAAATCTGCGGAAATACTGGTCTGAGGGCCAGCTGAACCATTAGATTCATTGTATTTCTGACGGTATTTGGGGGCATCGGAGCTATTCATCTCCACCAATAAATTCGTGTATCCAACCACCTCATCGCCATTGGCACCCTTGAAGATAAAAGAGTCAAATTCTGCAGGATCAACCTTAAAGGCAATAGCGGCTGTAATATTGTTCAAGACTATGGATGTTCCATCAATATAGCCGGCCAGAAGAACTTGGTTGGTATTCTGGAAGCGAGCCCGCCCGGCGCCATATCCGCTAGAATAATAAAACTGCTGTCCTTCCGTATAAGGATATGCCACATTATAATCATGCGTACAGTCAGAGTCTGCGGTCAATCCGTTTAAATCTACCGAAAACACAGCCACCGTCGGGTCAGTAATGTCTTCCGCTACAATTTCATGAACAACCCTGGCTGAACTTGAAGAAGACGGTTTACCAAAGATAACAATCTTATCTCCTACCTGCCACTGTGCCACGCCAGAGGAGGGTGAAAGCATAACTTTGGTGGCATCGTCAGCATTAAGTGCCGGATATGCACAAGTAAGTGTTATCAGGTTCCGGCCTTCCGGTGAGATTTCACTGTCATTGTTTTTTTTGCAGGCAACAGCAACTACTGCCAATGCGACCAATACGACTTTTAAATATGTTGTTCTCATCTTCATTCCCTCCATATTAACCCCAAACGGGGGTATAAGGGTCAACAGTAAAATCCGGCACCTGGCCCGAGGTGGCCTGGCACACGGGCTCGGCGTAGTTCAGTTCCAGAGCGTCCGCCCTGGGAGGGGTGTAAGTTTGTTTTCTCATAGTGTCTCATATTGCAAAAGGTTGGATTTTGGGGCGCCAACCTTTTGCGGGGTTAATTGGTTGGGTTGGGTTGTGATTAGGTTTTGATGCAAAAGGTTGGCCGGTTAAAAACCAACCTTTTGCACCGGGATAAATCCTTATTCGGCAACCACGGCAATGCAGCGGATGCTGCCACCCTGGGATTTACGGGCGGAACTGGCAAAACCGGGACCTTCGTAAATGTATTTGCACTTGGCCTGGGCATCGTCGGACTTGGTGGCGGTCCACAGGACAGAGCGGTAAGCACGACTATAGGACGCGTCATAGTTGTAGAAACCGGCATTCGGGAAAACCGTTGCCGGGGTTCCCAACTTGAACCAGGTAAAGCCCGTTCCACTTACAGACGCACCACAGGCCCACGTAGCGAGCTCGTCGGGTTTGTTATCGATAATAGTCGCTATGTCGGCAGCGGTCGGGACGCAGTATCCGGGAGGGCAAGGGTCATTGATGGTCTTCTTGCCGCTCTCTCCACCCCAAAGGTCATTATTGCTTTCGGTATTCCAGTCGTCCTTAAGGGCGTTAACCTGTGTAGGATTGGCAATGGCTTCCGCCATGGACATCTTGGTGGTGCCATAAGCAAACTGTGTCCCAGCCACTTTGGCCGCCTTACGCGAACCGGCATCGTACACATTCGGGAACGGATCTTTTCTGCCCCACTGATACAGAAGGCCGAAACTCAATCCATCGGCAGCCCCGGAGGTTTCCCATTGGGTAGCTTCCGTGAGCGCGCCCAGATAACGGTCCATGATGGGACGTTCGGCAATGCCATAGGTATTGGTCTCGATTGCCGTCTCCGGAATCCAAATGTGCCAGCTCCAGAGGATGACGCCGTCGGCATCCTTGGCAGCGATCACGGCATTACCGGGCTTGAGGGTTGTGGGCGTGGAGAAGGTGACATAGCCGTCCGCGAAAGCGACGGAAGCAATGATGCTATTGGCCTCCGGGGCGGTATCGGTGTTCACGGTTTCCCACAGGACGACCGCTTCTTTCACGGTACCTACGCTCTCGGCGGAGTTGCCCTTCACGGCGGCGAACTTGTATTCGTCGGCAGCCGTGACAATGTAGCAATTGGCCGTCTCCTTCTTGCCTAAGTCCTTGGGACCGGCAACAACGCCTTCCTGGTCGATAAAGAGATTATAAATCATCTTGTCCGTGCCCTTCTTGTAGATATCTACGCAGCCTTCACGTAGCTCAGCTTCGGAATTGGCGGCAATGCTCAGGGTGATGGTATGCTCCTTCATCGCCTTGGTCTCCACGACGGTAATCCACCCGGAGTCCTCGTCGGGAACAGCCTCTATCTCCACGTTGGAGACCACGTTGACCACCAGCGATCCACCCTCGGCATCCACGATGAAATCGGTCACAATGCTATCCGCATTGGGGTTGGTTACACGGGCCTCCTCATGGTTGACCGTGAGTTCCACCAGGGAAACCAGTCCTATCTTGGAGTCGGCATAGGCCGTCATGACGGCGGCGGCTTTGTTCTGGTAAGGCGTGATGACAATCGCGCTTTCCGTCACTTCCACCTTAAAATCGTTGGGATTGTATCCCGTCACGCCCACCACCGTACTTTCGGTTTTACCAGATACCGTGTAGGGAATGGTGATGGCGTCAAACCTTTTCTCGAACACCACGTCGTTGATCTCGATGTTCAACTTGAAAGGCTCCGCGAAAGGAATGTTCACCTTGGTGCCGTCGGAGAGGGTGAGGACCACTTTGTCGGCCTCCACCTTGATGTCGGTGAAAATACCGTCCACCAGCGTGGCGCCTTCGCTTTGCACCTGGCCCAGATTCACCTTCTCGCCGTCCACCTCGACCCAGAGGTTTCCGTCCTCGTCAATGGAGAAAACAGGCGTCTGATACACAGGCACTTCCTTGCCGCCAACCTCGATGGCAATACCGTCCACCGCCCATACGAGGGCTCCGGAACCGCTCTGGATAACACCCAGCACAGGGCCGGCATAGTCGGCCTTGGGGGAGATTTCAAAATACTTCACGTCACCGTTGGTGTAGGTGATGGTGACGCCGACGGTTTTGCCGGTCTCAGGGTCGGCATATTCCTGGACCTTGGCCACGAACACGCCCTCACCCACCGCCGACTGCAGGCTCTGGATATTGCTTTCCAGCTCGATGAGCTTGGTCTCGACGGCGCTCAGGCGCGTCTTGATGGCACTGTCGTCATACTGCTTGGCGCAGCCCGCCAGGAGGAGGGCCATCGCAAAAGCTGTCAAAATCTTTTTCATAAGAGGTTTTATTTTTAGTTTATCAATTACTCTTTTACGCAACGGACGCTGCCTAGACGGGACTTGCCGGCCCCCTTGAGGGTATAGGTTCCGCCGTCGAAACGGAGGTCGTCACCGGTTCCGCTAACGCCGGAGCCATGGGCCGTCCAATAGAGCGTGCGGTCGCCCACCTTGGCAATGCCGCCTACCGTGTAGTCGTCACGGTAACCCGCAATGGGGAAAGCGGCGGCGGGAGAACCCACCGTGAACCAGCCCTGCGTCTTGTCAAAAGCCCAGCCGGTCTGGCTGCTGATGCCCGCCCAGAAAGGAACGGTGGTATTCATGGCCGGAACGCGGTAACCGGGAGGGCAGGGGTCATAGAGGGTCTTCTCCAGGTCGTCCCAGAGATGGTCGTCGGCCGCCACCAGCCAGTCGCCGCTGTTGGCATGGCCCAGCAGGCGCGGGTTCGCGATGGAAGCCTCCAGGGTAATCTGCCCTGCGGCCACCTCGTCCTGCGCACCGGCGCAAGTGGCCACCGTATTGGTGTTGAGAGCACCGGCTCCCGTGAACGGGTCTTTCCGGCCCCACTGGTAAACCATGCCATAGGACAGCGGGTCGATGGCAGCACCGGCCACCGTCGCCGTGAGGGCGCCCAGGTTGCGGTCCAGAATGTCGTTCCCCATGATGCCGCCATAGCTGGCCGATGTTACAGGCGTGGCCGGCACCCAGATGTGCCAGCTCCAGAGGATATTGCCGTCGGCATCTACGGCCGCCACCACGGCGTTGCCGGGATGCAGCTCTTCTGGCGTATGGATGATGATGTAGTCTTCCGCATAGGCGGCGGAGGCAATCACGCTGCCACGCTCCACCTCGGAAAGGTCGTTCCAGGTTTCCCAGAGCACAACGGCGCCGTCCGGCTCCGGCAGATAGGCCAGCGCGTCGTTGCCCATGACGGCCTTGAACTTGTAGCCGCCGGCTTCCGGAACAATATAGCAGTTGGCGCTGCCGTCGGTATCCAGATCGTGGATATCGGCCGAGAACGGATTCTCGTAGTCCTGCAGTTCAGCGGTGACATCGCCCAGGTCCACCCGCTCGCCACGGGTAAAGGCTACGGGCTCGCCGTACTTGAAGATTTTGGTATAGTCGCCCCCTTCCTTGAGCTTGAGCGTAAAGCCCGACTCGAAGGAAAGGCCGTCCGGAATATACACCAGGATGTCACTGCCGGCAAGGGCCCCTTCCATCTGCAGGACGGGGTTGCCGACGTACTGGCTGAAGTTCTCTTCCCGGTCGGTGATTTTCACCTGCAGGAATTCGTAGCCGATGGCCTCTTTCTTGGGCGTGGAAATCATGTAGCCTTCATAGTCGCCGTCCACGGAGAGCAGGAGCTGCCCGCAGATGGGCTCGAAGGTGAAGGTGTCTCCCTCGTTGCACGCAGCGAGGATTTCCTCGTTGGTAGTGGAGAACTTGCTGTAGAAGAAGCAGTGCTTGAGGTTGTCCACGGCCTGGGCCGGATAGGACGCATAGAGGGTGGACGTGCAGTCCTCACGCTTGTAAGGGCGAAGTCCTTCCACCTTCTTGGTGGCCGACCGGCCGTCGGCGGCAATGTCAGAGGCCGCCAGGGTAACCGTCACCTGGTCCTTCGCATACTCGCCGTGCACCACAATCTGGTCGCCCGCCGTCCAGGACATGCCGTCCGGCAGGACAAAGGTGAGCGTCCGGGTCTGGGCCGGTTCCTGGGCCGGGGTCGCCGGGTCGGGGCTGTCCTTCTTCTGCTCACAGGCAAAAAGAATGGAACAAACGCTGAAAAGAAGCGATATTCTGACAATCTTTTTCATAACTCATTCGCTTTTTATTCGTCCCAATTCATCGGAGCCGTATATTCGTACCACTCCAGGACCGCACTGCTGCCGGAACCTTCTTCGTCACAACCGATATACATGTTGATGGAGGAGCCCCATTTCACCGTATGCAGGATGTCGGCGCTGGTGTCGAAGCTGGCCGCCTCCACGCCGTTAATCAGGTAGGTGACATGGCAGTGCTCGGCACCGGAAGGGTCGAACTTGTAGGTGAGTTCCACGGGCTGGGTGAAGTCCACGTCCGTATAGGCGCTCAGGCTGGGCTTGCCGCTGGCGCCGGAAGAGGCGGCGTTGAAGTCAAAGCTCACCTTGGCGCCGGCAGGACGGATGTCGGCCTTGAGCTCGATGCCGTCGGAGAAGCAGAACCAGTGACGCACGCGGGCGCCGGGGCTGATGGCACTCCAGCGGAAGGTATAGGAGCCGAACGCCATGCTGCGGTTCAGGCGGGCCTTGGCCGTGAACAGCGTACCCACATCCTTGGTGTAAACGGGGGCGTTCACCCAGTCGGACTTCCAGCTGTCCATTTCGCCGGCATCCACAATCACCCGAACGGGGTCAATCCTGTAGGCCTGCTTCACGGTAATGGCTTTCTCCACCTGGGCGTCCTCCGGATTGGCTACCACGTTCTTTACCAGGATTTCCGCCTTGCGGAGACCGGTGCCCTCGTTGGGCGTAAGGGTGAGGCGGATGACGCCATTCCCTTCACCGGTGGGCGTGTCAATCGTGAACCACTCGTCGGCATCGGAAGCCTTGGTCACCGTCCACTTGGCGTTGGCGACAATCTCCAGTTCGGCGCTGGCCTGGTCATAGCCGGCACGGAGCTCCGTGGAGAGCGGAACCAGCTGCACACCGTCCTGGGTGAACTGGACGAGGGCCATGGCCACCGCATGACGGTCATACACCGTCATCTGGGCATAACGCAGCTCAGAAGTATTTTCCATGGCCTCCACGGTGATGGTGCCCTCCCCTTCTCCAGTAGCGCCGTCGGTGATGGAAATCCAGTTACCGTCCGTCACCTTGGAGCTCCAGGGCTGGTTGGAACGCACGTGGACCGTGAATTCACCGCCAGCTTTCTCCACCTCCAGGTCCAGGTCTTCCTCGGGAATGGTGAGGAAGGCGATGCCTTTCTGGTTCACGGTGATGGTCTTTCCGGTCCAGCCGTCGCTCTGGATGTAAATCTTGTCGGTACGGTCGTCCAGGCCGATATTGTCATAGTACTGGACGCGGATGGTGGTGGGCTCCGCCTTGCCCACATGCAGGGTGGCGGGATCCACGGCGGCACCTTCCTCGTCGGAGATGATGCACCAGTCGGGGTGTTCGCTGGTGATGGTCCACGGCTTGGAAGACGCCACCAGGATAGTAAACGCCTTGGCGCCGCGGGCGTCCAGGGTGTAAACGTCGTCGGCCCGGTAGCGCAAATCTACCGCGTCCACGGCTTCCTGGACCGCTTTCCGCTGGCAGCCCCACAGCCCCGGTAACAGGGCTGCGGCTGCGCAGAGTATGTAAACTGTCTTTTTCATGGCAGGTTTGTTTTATTCTTCTACCACCGTAATATCACAGGATTTCACCACGTACCAGGTGTCGGCGGTAGCGGCATTCCAGAATCCGAACGTATAAGTGGTTTCGTCCGTATTGCCCGCAAACGGGCTGCCGCCGTCCTGCTGGCCGCGGACCGTCCCGTTGTACACGAACTCGAAGTGCAGGTTGCCTGCATCGGCCCCCGGAACCAGGTTCACGCCGTAGGAGGTCATGGCGTTGAGTTCATCCAGCGTAATGGAGAACGACGTGCTCTTGTAGATGGCACCGTCGGTACGGGTGCGGGTGTTGCCGCCCACGGTGAGCTGGTTGTAGATGTTGCAGCTACCGGCAGCGCCGAAGAACCAGAGTTCGCCCTTATCGGCAAAATGGCATTCGCCCATGGTGAGGACCGCCTGTACGTAACGGTAGCTGTCCTTGGTGGTAACACGGGAAGTGGCGCCGCCGGTCAGTTTCACGGAGCCGTCCTCCTGGATTTCATAGGTGCCGCTGAAGGTGAAATTCACGTCCTGGGTGAGTTCCAGCTCGGCCCGGTTGGTACCGGAGACGATGGCCACCTTGCCGCTCCTGGCCACGAATTTATTGTTGAACGGGACCGTCACGGTGAAGTGGGTGTCGTCCGTCTTGGTCACCGTCCAGTCGGCCTGGTCGGTTTCCGGCTCCCAGGCCAGCGAGGAATTCACCTCTATGACCATCTCGCCGCCCAGGCGGGGCAGCTCGGTGGAAGCGGGGGCGACAATCTCGAAGGAGAGGCCGCGCTGGGTGACGTCGAACGCATAGGTGGCGTCGCCGGCCTCCACCGTGACGGTGGCGGTGCGGGTGGCACCGTCGTTGGCCGATGCCGTAACGGTGATGCGCTCGGCGTTGCCGTCGCCCTCGCCGGATTCCTTGTCAAAGCTGAGCCAAGTCTTGTCGGCACTCACGCTCCAGGGCAGGTCCGTGCGCAGGATGAATGCCTGCGCGGAACCGGCGGCGGCGAACGCATCCTCGAAGGCGCTCACGGAGAACTTGGCCAGCTGGGAAACGTCGAAGCTCACTTCGCTGTCCTCGGTCTCCACCGTAATGGTGGCCGTGCGCTCCAGCACGGTGGAAGGCTCGGCCGTGGCGATGATGGTGATGGTGCGGCCTTCGGGATCCGGCGAACCGCTCTCCCGGTTGAAGGAAAGCCAGCTCACGTCGCTGCGTACGCGCCAGTCCACGTTGGTAAGGATGGTGAACTTGAGCGGACCGCCGGCGGCGGCATACTCACCGGCAATGGGCGTAACGAACAGTGCGCCCTCGCGAAGCTGGGTGATGGTAATCACCTTGGGAAGGTTCACGTTGTCGCCCCGCAGGGTAAGGGTGACACTGCGGTCCTCGGCCGTAGTATTGTCGTCAAAGCTTACCACCACGTCGGAAATAAGGGCCGATGCGGCGGAAGACGAAGGGGTGACCGTGCACCAGTCCGCACCGGCGGAACGGGTGATGGTCCAGGGGGTATTGGAACTCACGCTGAAGGTCACGGTACCCGGGTTGGTGGAGGGTACCGTATAGGCGCTCAGCGCGTCGCATTCCATCCGGATGGAGGCAGCGGCCTTTTCCGGCGTCATCTGCGTGTCTATCTTATACTGCTGGCAGGCGGCTGCAGCCACAAGCACGGCGGCGATAGCAAGGGTTCTGAAAATGGTTTTCATATAGCGTTTGTTTTTGTTCAGAGGTTAGACTACCATCCGGTATTTTGGCCCAGGTTGGGATTCGCGAAGGTTTCGCTCTGCGGGATGGGATACAGGTTCATCTTGGCGGCCCAGGTGCGGTTTTCCACGGTGAAACGGCTGTACGTGAAGCCGTCGCCGCTCCGCTGAATCTTTACGCCGTCAACCTGACCCTGGGTGGACTGGCCGATGTTCCAGCGGCGCACATCCCAGAAGCGGTGGTCTTCAAAGGCGAACTCCACCCGCCACTCGCGTCGCACGGCCGTCTGGAAAGCCATGTAGGTGATGGCTTGGACATCCGGCATGCCGGCATTGACGCGCACCTGGTTCAGGGCTTCCGCTGCGCTCAGGGTAAGCGTGGCGTCCGTGGCGGTGGGATCCTGGAAATACTCGTTGGCCGCTTCCGCGTAGCTCAGCAGGGCTTCCGCATAGCGGTACACAATCCACTGGTGCTTGTTGCGGATGATGTTCTCCGGGACAAAGCTGGTGCTTTCCTGGATGTATCGGCGCAAATAATAACCGGTACAGGTGCCCAGGTCGCTGCGGGTGGCGCTGTAGTCGCGCCCGCCCACATACGTCTCGATGGTGGCGCCCTTGAAGGCCATGCCGTTGGCCAGGATGGCGCGGGCAAAGCGCGGGTCACGGCCCTCATAAGGCTTGGTGACGTCAAAGGCAGGGTCGTCGGTCTGCCAGCCACCAGCGGTGAGGGTGATGTCATAGCCGCCCAGCGTCTGGAAGGCATCCACCAGGTTCTGCGTGGGATAGGTTCCGGCCATACCCTGGCGTTGGCCTTCCGTGAAGCGCAGCGGGAAGTTCACCAGCTCATAAGTGGAGCTCTCCGACCGGAGGATGAACATGATGACCTCCGGCGAGGCGTAGTTGTTGGCTTTCTCCCCCGGATCCAGGCGGTACTGGCCCAGGTCGATGATTTCCTTGGCGGCCTTGGCAGCCTCCAACCACTTGGCACGGTCCCCGGTGGGGTTGTGCTGCGGCGAGGCGGCGTACAGCAGCGCCTTGGCTTTCACGGCCAGGGCAAAGCCCTTGGTGACGCGGCCAATCTCGTCGTCCAGCATGCCCACATAGGTCTGGGGCAGGTTGGCGGCGCACTCCGTGCACTCGCTTACGATGAACGCGATGACATCGTCAAACTGGGTCTTTTCCATGCTGTTGGCTTCTTCCACGCTGAGCATGGTCAGGGGCATGGGGATGTCGCCGTAGCGGCGGGCCAGCTCGAACAGGTAGTAGGCGCGGAGGGTGCGGGCCTCGTACGGATAGTACTGGAGGTGCTCCATCCAGCGCTGGTAATTGCTGTTATACTGGAACATGCTCAGGTCCACCGTCTTCATGGACTCCAGGAACTCGCTCACGCTGCGGAGGGCGTTGTACAGGTCCCACTTGGTGTCCACGGTGTTCAGCGGGCTCCAGTTGCCGTTGGTGAAACGCTGCACGGAGGCGTCCGGGTCCGCGTACTCGGCGTCGTCGGAACCGCAGTCGCGGAGGGCGTAGCTCACGTCGTAGATGTCCTTGCCGGGCATGTAGCTGTAGATGTTGGTGAGCATCTTCTGGACATTGCTGTAGGTGGTGTACATGTCCGTCCGCGTGTAGTCGCTGGAGGACTCGTCAAAATCCAGGAAGTTGCAGCTTGCCGCAAGCAAGGCTACAGAAAGAAGGTAAACAAACTTTTTCATCTTATTCCCGGTTTAGAAGTTGAACTTTACACCGCCCCAGAAGGTGCGGGTGGAAGGATAGTAGGCGCCCAGCTGTTCAGGGTCGGCAAAGCCAATGTTGTCGGCACTGAACAGGTTGGTGGCCATCACGTAGAGGGTGGCGTCGCAGATGCGGAGCCAGGCCTTGGGGAAGGTATAGGATACCCGGAGGTTGCGCAGCTTCAGGAAGGAGCCGTCGCGGTACCACAGGGAGTTGTTCCGGTAGTTATTGTTGTTCTCCTGGGTAGTGAGGCGCGGCATGGTGGCCAGGTGCTCACGGCCGGGAGCCCAGGTGACTTCGCGGTCCAGGAAGGTCTTGGAGATGGTTCCGTTCCCAACCAGCGGCTGGTACAGCGGGCTGTCCAGGAGGTTCACGGTGACGCCCGTCACGCCCTGGAAGTCGGCGTCCACACGCAGGCCCTTCCAGGCGGCGTGCAGGCCAAAGCCGAACTCCATAAGCGGCGTGGAAGCACCGAACATTTTCACCACGTCCTGGCTGTCGATGACACCGTCGCCGTTCTGGTCACGGTACTTGAGGTCGCCGGGACGCACCTCGCCGAAGGTCTGGCGGGGACTGTTGTTAATTTCCAGCTGGTTCTGGAAAATGCCAATCACCTCCAGGCCGTAACGCTGGCCCACGGGGTTGCCTTTGCGGTACAGGTAGTCGTACTGCTGGAAGGCCTGGCCGTCGTTGATGACCTTGGTGCCCAACCAGGAGGCGTTTCCGTACACGCCGTAGTCAAAGTCGCCCTGCTTGTCGTTCCAGGCCAGGGAGAGGTCCACGCCCTTGTAGGCCTGCTCGCCCAGGCTCTGCTCGTTCACGCTCACGCCCAGCACACCGGAGATGTTGGCCGGGGAGATGAGGATGTTGGAGCGGTTCTCCAGGAAGGCTTCGGCGGTGAGGTCCAGGCGTTTCCGGAAGAACTGCGCATGGGCGCCCACGGTCACTTTCTTGGACAGTTCCGGAGCCAGGGTGAGGGCGGCCATGGGGCCTTCCTTGCGTCCGCTGGTGGAGGAACCGTCCACAAAGTAGTAGCTGCCGCCGCTCACGTAGCGCTGACGCCAAAGCTCATGCTCCAGGTCGCCGTCGCTGCCGGAGAAGCCGGCGGAAGCGTAGGCTTTCAGATAAGGGTCGCCGGGCAGGATGACACCGGCCACGCTCAGGGCAGGATAGAAGCGGAAGCGCTGTCCCTTGGGCAGGTAGGCGCTACCGGAGTTGTTGGCTACAAAGTCCACTATCACGCGGTCTTTCCAGTTGTAGCCCAGGCTGCCCAGGATTTCCTGCGTCCTGGAGGAGTTGTTCTGGCCGCTGAAAATCCAGGAACGCTGGCGGTAGGCCACGTGGGCCTCCACGCTGTGGTCCCCGAACTTGCGGGCCCAGTTCACGCGGCCCTGCAGCTCGAACTTCATCTGCAGGTTGGAGAACCAGTGGCTGAATTCCACCGTCTTGGAACTGGTGCCGTAGTACAGCTGTTCGCTCAGGATGTAGCTCTGGTTGCCGGCGGCGGCCACGGTGCTCACCAGTTCGGAGTACTGCCAGCTCTTGGTGGCATCCTCGCTCAGGCGGCCGATGTAGTCGAACGCCACGGAAAGGTCGGCCGAAAGCCCCTTGACCAGCATGCCCAGGTCCTGACGCAGCATAACGTCCGCCAGCACCTTGGTCTGGGAGTACTGTTTGGCGCCGCTCTCCTGCATCATGGCCACCGGGTTGGAAGCGCCGTAGATGGAGGAGCCGCCGTACACGCCGTCGACCTGCTTGACCGGGAAGGCAGTAGCGGGCAGGCGGTACAGGACGCTCTCGATGCGGCCGCTGTAGTTGCCCTTGTTGTACTCCGCCAGGCGGGCCATCACGCCCACTTTCATGGAAGTGGAAGGGGTGATGTTCACATCCACGTTGGCGCGGATGCCCAGGCGGTTGTCGTAATGGTTGGCATTGTAGCGGTTGTCGGCCGTGGCTTTCTTATAAAGGAAGTCCTCTTTCAGGTAGTCGATGGCGGCAAAGTAGCGGAAGTTCCGGTTGCCGCCCTGGAAGGTGAACTGGGCGCGGTGGTTGTCACCGTGGTTGCGGTAAATCTCGTTCCACCAGTTCACGTTGGGATAGGCATAGGGATACTGGCCGCTGTACAGGGCCAGGAGTTCCGCATCCGAGTATTTGGGGGCCAGACCGTCCAGGGAACGGGCCTCGTTCATCATGTAGCCGTAGGTGTAGGCATCGGCAAATTCCGGTGCGCGGAACAGGGTGGCCGCGCCGTAGGTGTACTGGGCCGTCACATGGAGCTTGCTGTCCTGGCCGCGCTTGGTGGTGATGGAGATAACGCCGTTGGCGCCCTTCACGCCATACAGCGCAGCGGCTGCGGCGTCCTTGAGCACGCTCACGGATGCAATCTCCAGACCGGTGAGGTCGTCCAGTTCGCGGGGGAAGCCGTCCACCAGGATGAGCGGGCTGTGGCCGTGCAGGCGCAGGCTCAGCTTGAGCTTGGACTGGTTGGAGTCGTAAACGCTGGACCCGTTCTTGACCAGGAGGCCGGAGAACTGTCCGTAGAGGGCGTTGGATATGTCCGCTTCGGGGCTCTTTTCAAAGATGCCGGTCCCCAGCTGCTGGTTCACGTTGGCCTGGAAGTGGAAGGCGTTCCCCAGGGAGATGGAGTCCAGCATGGACTTTTCCTCCTGGGCGGAAGCGCTGAACCCGGCCGTCAGAAGAAGCGGAAACAGAATATATGTAAACAGTTTTTTCATCATCGGGTACATTTATAGGTTTACCAACCCGGATTCTGGGTCATGCCATATCCCTTGTTGATTTCAACGGCAGGGATGGGTGCGAGATACCACTTGGTGTCCCAGTCGGTGTACCATTTGCGCGGCGGGTAGGCCTCTTTCTCCTCGAAGGTGAACACGGTGGCCTCGCGCTGTTTGTCACCGTAGGAAGTGAGTCCGTGGAGCGGTTTGGTGAAGGCGTCGGTGAGCCCCCAGCGAACCATGTCGAACCAACGGAATTCTTCGAAACCGAACTCCAGTTCGCGCTCCAGGAGGAGCGCTTCGCGGAATTCTTCCTTGGAGAGGCCTTCCGGCAGGCCGGGCAGGCCCACGCGCTGACGCACGGCGTTCACCCAGGTATAGGCTTTGTCGGAAGGACCGCCGTCGGCCTCGTTGTAGGCCTCTGCGGCATTCAGGAGAACCTCCGGCAGGCGCATCATGCACCAGTGCGGCGGGTTCACGCGGTCCGTGTTCTGCTGCAGCACATATTTCATCTGCAGGAAGCCTGGACAGCCGTCCTGGTGGTTGGCGTGGTTGTCATAGGCACGGCCTACGGTACCGTCACGCCAGATGTCGCCGGGTACGCAGATGTTCTCGTACAGGCGCGGGTCGCGGGTTTCCGTGAAGGTGGCATTGCCCACTTTCAGCGTACCGTTGGGATCCGGCTTGAAGAACGGATGCTCGGGCCAGGAAGCCTTGTCCGTCCAGGGGAAATCTTCCGGGAACGGGGTGCCGTCGGCCCAGGGGAACTTGTTCACCCAGTCCAGCGTGGCGCCGGAGCCGTAGTCCGCCTGGATTTTGATGTGGGAGTCGTGGTAGGAGCCGCTGTTGGACTTGCGGATGGAGATGAGGGTCTCGGTGGTTCCGCGGTCAAAGTAGCCTTTGCGGTAGGCCAGACGGTAAGCACGGGGACTGATGAGGCCCGTGGTGCCGTCCGGCTGCGCCTGCACCAGGGCGTAATAGCCGTTGGACAGGAGTTCCCGCATGAACTGGTCGGCGGCGTCCTTGGCGCGCTGCCAACGGGTTTCGCTGTAATTGGTATAGCAGGTATAGGCGTTGGCATCGGAGCGCCAGGGCTTGTCCGAGTTGAAGGTGGGGCTGGCGGCGAAGCAAAGGATGCGGAGCTTGAGGCCCAGTGCGCCTGCGCGGGTCATGCGCCCGTCTTCGGTGGCGGGGACATTCCAGGGAAGGTCCGGAGCGGCTTCGTCGCACAGGTTGACAATGAAGTCCACGGTCTCCGCAAAGGTGTTGCGGGGGTACTTCATCTCCTCATCCGTCTGCACGGCGTGGTCCAGGATGGGAACGCCGCCCACGTAGCGGAGCATGTGGGCATAGGCAATGGCCATGCACATTTTGGCCTCCGCCTTCTTCTGGGCCAGGAGGGCGGGGTCTGCACCGGGGATGCGGTCGGCGTTCTCCAGGAACAGCCATGCGTAACGGATGACGGTGTAGTCCTGCTCGCTGCCGAAGCGGTAGGTCTCGCCGCCCGTTCCGGAGGTGAGGTTGGCATTGAGCGCGCCCGTATAATAGAGGTTGTTGGGGCCGTCGCCGTCGGAGTGCTTGTTGGACACATAGTGGTCCGTGATGGCCTCCAGGAAGTCGGATCCCATCTTGGTGTCAAAAGCGGTCACCAGCCCGTAAGGGAGGTAGTAGTAGGCCTGGGCCAGCACCTTGTCCGCATCCTTGATGGAGGCGAACAGCGTGTCTAAGGTAGCGCCGGAGGTCTCCGGAGCCTTGGACAGGCCGGCCTCGCCCAGCTTCATGCTTTCGCAGGCGACCAGGCCTGCACCCAGCAGGGCAACTGTCAGAATTTGAAAGAATCTTTTCATAAGGCGCCTGATTTAGAAAGTGATACTGAGGGCTATGTTGTAGGTTTTCACCAGCGGGTATTCACCGTCGCTGTCGTCGGCCTTGGCTTCCGGGTCCTGCAGGGTCATCTTGGAGAAGGTGAGCAGGTTGTAGCCGGTGAACATGAGGCTGAGTGAGCTGATGCGCAGCTTGTCGAAGAACTTGTTGCGGGAGAAGGTGTAACCGAAGCTGGCGCTCTTGAGGCGGATGTAGGAAGCGTCCACGGTCCACAGCGTGGAGTTCATGGAATTCCACGGGTAGTTGGTCTTGGTGAAGCGCGGCAGGGTGCCGTCCTCGCGGCCGGGGGCCCACCCGTTGTCGTTGGGAATCCAGCAGTTCTGTGCAAAGTAGCTCAGCAGGCCGCGGTGGCCGGAGTTGGTGAACGGGATGCGGTAGTCCATGTTCCACACCCGGCTCACGTTGGTGGCCGCCACCCAGTTGAGGGACAGGTTGAAGCCCTTGTAACCGAATTTCCAGTTGGAGCCGAACACATATTCCGGATGGTCCGGGAAGCCGTCCACCTTCATGTCGCGTCCGTCAATCACCTTATCGCCGTTGAGGTCCTTGTACATGGCAGTCGCCGGGATACACGGTGGTGGTGGGCTGCGGCAGGTCCGGATTCAGGCGCTGCACGCCGTTCTCGTCCGTATAGAAGTCGCTCTTCTGGTACAGGCGGTCGAACTGGTACAGGGAATAGCGGCCCGTAGGACCACCGGTGTGCGCCTGATAGTCGTATTCCGGCTTCACCTCGTCCATGAAGATAATCTTGTTGCGGGCGAAGGTGACGTTGGCGCCAATGTCGTAGGTGAAATTGCCCACATGGTCCTTCCAGCCAAGTTCAATCTCATAGCCGTGGTTGTCCACGACACCCAGGTTCATGTTGGGGACGCTGGTGGCGATGACGCCGGGCAGCGTGTTGGGGCTGATGAGGATGCCGGTGCGGTGCTCCTTGAAGATATCGCCGGAGAAGTGCAGGCGGTAATTCAGGAGGTCGAAGTCCAGGCCCAGGTTGTACTTGAGGGCCGTTTCCCAGGTGACGCCCTTGTTGCCGGGAGTGCCCAGGGCATAACGCGGGACGCCGGCGGTGTTGTTGACACCGAAGTAATACACGCCGGCATCGGTCCAAACCCCGTCCATGTACATGAAGCGGGATTTGTTGGTACCTTTGTCATTACCCACCAGACCTACGGAAGCGCGGAGCTTCAGGAAGTCTATCCAGCCCAGCTTCTTGATGAACTTCTCTTCGCTGGCCACCCAGCCCAGGGACACGGACGGGAACAGGCCGAAACGCGTTTTGCCCGGGGCGAAGTTCTCGGAGCCGTTGTAACCGGCGCTGAGGTCAATCATGTATTTGTCTGCATAGGCATACGTTGCGCGACCCACAAAACCCACATAGCCGTTGGGCAGCCAGGCGTAATATTTGGGATAATAGTCACGGGACTGGTTGTACAGGAACAGGCCGGTGACCTGGTGTTTGCCGCCGAACTTGCGGTTGTAGTCCACGCGGGCCTCGATGTACCAGGACTTGTCGTCGTCGGTGGACTCGCTGTAGCTCAGGGTGGGCTCGCTGCCGGAAATCTCCGTCACGTAGGTGCGGTCAAAGGCAGGGTCGCTCATGGCCAGGCCGCTGTCGTTGGCCCAGGAGGCGTATCGGACCGTCTGCTTGTAGCCGCCGGAACCGGTGCGCTTCTTGTTGAGCTGCATGGTAGTGTCATAGCTGCCCCGCACGGAAACGCTCAGGCCCTGGGTGAGGAAGTCCAGCCGCTGGGTGAGGGTGATATCCATGCCCAGGGTGGTCTTGTACTTGTTCTGGTAACCGGTCCAGTAGTAGTACTCCCAGCCGTTCCACTTGGTGAGGCCGTCCGGCAGGGCGTTGGTGTCCACTACCGTGACGGGGTTGCCGTTCACCACGCCGGGAGAGGCCGTGGGGTGCGACCACAGCATGGAGCGCATCCAGATGTTGTCCGCGCCGGCGATGGGTTCCCGGGTGTCGCCCACCACGCCGCTGATGTTGAACTTCATGTCCGTGGTCTCGGTGAGCTTGAAGTCCAGGTTGGCGCGGTAGTTATACCGGTTGTAGGAGTAGTTGTTGTCGTAAGGCAGCGAAGGAATCTGCTTGAGCAGACCGTTCTGGAACATGTAACCCATGGAGACGAAGTAACGCACCTTGTCCGAACCGCCGCTGATGTTGATGTTGTTCTTGGTCTGGACGAAGGCCTTGCGGAACATGAGCTCGTTCCACTGCGTGTTGGGGAACATGATGGGGTCCGAGCCGGTCCGGTAGGCCTCGATGGCCTCGCGGGTGAAGTACAGGCTGGGATCTGTCTTTCCGTCGTTCTGCTGATACACGTTGTAGTAACGCGCAAAGTCGTAGCTGGAGCTCTGGGTGATGTAGGACATGGGCACCTGCACACCGGTGATGGAACTGATGGTAATCTTGGGCTTGCCCGCATCACCGCGCTTGGTGGTGATGATGATGACGCCGTTGGCGCCCCGCACGCCGAACACGGCGGTGGAGGCGGCATCCTTGAGGATGGACAGGCTCTCGATTTCGTTCGGGTCCACGGTGTTCATGGGGCGTTCCACGCCATCCACCAGGATAAGGGGAGAAGAAGCGTCGTCACTGAGCGAGCTTACGCCGCGGATGTAAATGCGGGCGTAGTCTTCACCGGGCTGACCGCTCTCCTGAACGGTTGAAACGCCGGGCATCTGGCCGGCCAGCACATTGGTGACATCGGCCACAGGCGCTTTCACCAGCACCTTTGAGTCGATGGTGGTAAGGGCTCCGGTGACGGTTGCCTTGGTCTGTGTACCATAAGCCACCACCACCGTCGCTTCGATGGACTGGGAATCGTCCCGGAGAACAACGGTAAAGTTCCGCTGCTTCCCTACGCGTACCTCCTCGGTCATATAACCCAGGGCCGATACTTCCAGCACAGCAGTCTCACCGGGAACGGTAAGGGAGAACTTACCGTCCATGTCGGCAGCCACACCGGTGGTGGTCCCCTTCAGGGTGACGCCAGCACCGATTACCGGCAAGCCGTCTCCGTCCACCACACTACCTTTTACGGTAATGCCTTTCTGGGCGTAGGCACCGGGGCCCCACATACCCAGCAGCAGACACAGGAGGGCAGCCAGTTTTGTCAAATGGACTACTTTCTGTTTCATCTGGTTAAAAAGTTAAGTTAATAATTATAGGTTTATTTCACAATGTCGATGGGAACCCACTTCTCCTCTCCGGCCTTTTTCACCAGCACCTCCGTTTTGTTGTGGAGGGAGTTCCAGCCGCCAATTACGTTATAGATGAAAACCACCTTTACGCTGTGGGCGCCTGCTTCCAGGACAGCCTCGGCGTCGTGGCGGGAGAAGCGTTTAACCTCCTTTCCGTTGTCTATCAGGCACTTGCCGTCAATCCAGACCTGGTCGCAGTCCGAGCTGAACCGGTAGGTGGCGGTTTCCCCCACGCGGAAAAAGCCTTCCGCCCGGGCGGCATAGAAACGGGTGCTGTCCGGCAGGTTCCGGTTGTACGGTTCCAGGGAGGCAAGGTCCCGCAAACGCTTGAAAGACACTTCCTTCCAGATAGCGTTCCCGAGGTCCGCCGCACAGACGAAGCGGCCGTCGGCCCGGAAACCCTTGAGGCCTTTCTCCGGCGCAGCAGTGACGGCCGGCCAGGGGGCTTCCTTGCGCAGGGTGATGGTACGCACCGGGCTCAGTTTGCCGTAGGAGGTTACGGTGGCTATCTTGAGCGTGGCGCTCTCCGTGAACGTGAGCGGTTTGCTGTAAGCCATAGATGCGGCCGTGGGCTCACTGCCGTCCAGGGTATATACCATGCGGGGCATGGGACGGGTGGTGGTGAACGCCACTTCCGCCTTGTCATAGAAAGCCAGCGAATTGCAGGAACCGCCGGGCTGCTCCGGCAGCGGGATATGGTAGTTCACCCCGCGGCGGTCCAGGTCCCGGCAGGCGGCGTCCACGCGTACGCGGAAGCTGTCCCAGTCTTTTTTGTCCTTGGGGGTCCAGGCGGTTTCCGCCACGGCGAAGGCACGCGGGAACAGCATGTATTCCCGATGGCTGTACGTATACAGGTACTCGCTCCAGTTGTTGCACTGCAGGCCCAGGATATGACCCGCCTTTCCGTTCTCCGTGAGCACTTCGGGCACCGGGTCATACATGTAGCACTTTTCCAGGGTGGTATAATTGCCGATGGAAACCGGTTCAATCTTGGGGTCTCCCTGCACATGGTCCAGGTACATGCCGGCCTTGGAAGGGGTCATGATGACGTCGTGGCCCGCCATGGCGGCGGCTATGCCCCCCTTTTCCCCGCGCCAGCTCATGACGGTGGCGTTGGGGCTGAGCCCGCCTTCCAGGATTTCGTCCCAGCCGATGAGTTTGCGGCCGTGGGCGGCCAGAATGCCCTCCATGCGGCGGACGGCGTAGCTCTGCAGCTTTTCTTCCGCCGTGCCGGCATCGTCGGAGACAAGGCCCAGCGCACGGATGCGGGCCTGGCAGTCCGGGCACATTTCCCAGCGGTTCTTCCGGCACTCGTCACCGCCCACGTGGATGTACTCACTGGGGAACAGGGTCACCACCTCCGCAATCACATCGTCCAAAAGCTTGAACATGAATTCCTGGCCGGGACACATGGAGAGGTCCGGCGTACCCCAGGTGTAGAAGGTGCTTACGGTTTCCTTGGAGCAGGACAGACCCGGATAGGCCCGGACGGCGGCAATGCCATGGCCGGGCATCTCGATTTCCGGAACCACGGTGACATGGCGCTCGGCGGCATAGGCCACCACCTCGCGGATTTCCTCCTGCGTGTAGTAGCCTTGGTGGACGCTGCCGTCAAATTCTATTCTTGCCCCCCCCACCTCGGTGAGGCGCGGGTATTTCTTGATTTCGATACGCCAGCCCTGGTCGTCGGTCAGGTGCCAGTGCATCACGTTCATCTTATAGGAAGAGAGAATGTCTATTTGCTTTTTTACCTCCTCCACCGGCAGGAAATGCCGGCAGGGGTCCACGTGGAAGCCCCGCCAGCGGAAGCGGGGATAGTCGGTGATTTTCACGCAGGGAATGCGGCCATCCTTCTCCAGCTGGCGCAGGGTCTGGCGGGCATAGAACAGGCCGGCCTCGGTGGAGGCCACCGCCTTTACATATTTGCGTGTGACTTCCAGGGTATATCCCTCTTCCGGCAGACCGCAGGCGGCGTCCACAACGAACGCCATCCGGGCGCGGCTTGCCTCGGTTACTTTAAACGAGCCGTCCCGTACCTGCATTCGGGCAGGCATGGGAACGAGCTGCAACAGCGCTGAGGCTATGATACAGAGCAGGTTCATCACTTGAGCAGTTTACGTACAATCTGACCTATCTCGGCGTTGTCGTGCACACCGGCAAAGTGTTCGGCTCCGGGGCCGAAGGCAAATACGGGCACCACAATTCCGTCGTGGCCCTTAGTGGAGAAATGGACCTTCACTTCCCGGTCCTCGATGCTGCCCCTGAGCAGGGTGAGACCGCCGGTATTATGGTCCGCGGTCACTACTACCAGGGTGTGACCGTCCTTCTCCGCCCACTCCAGGACGGCGCCGATCACCTTGTCAAAATCAAAGAGTTCCTCGCACATGTAACCCACCTTGTTGCGGTGCGCCCAGTCGTCTATCTGGGAACCTTCCACCATGAGGAAGAAGCCCTTTTTGTTATCCAGCATCTGAATGGCCTTCAGGGTGCTTTCCATGAGGATGGGGCCGCGGTCCAGGGCGGGTTTAAGGTCGTACTCGTCGTACAGGCCCAGGAACTTGTCCCCTTGCGCGCCAGCAATGTCTTCCAGCTTGTCCACATAGGTGTAGCCCTTGGCCTGCATTTCCTCGATGAGGTTGCGGCCGTCGGAGCGCCGGTTCCAGAAATGGGTGCCGCCGCCGGAGATGAAGTCCACGCCTGCGTCCAGATACTGCAGGGCCAGGCCTTCTTCATCGGCACGGGTAGGACCGTAAACGCAGAAGTCCGCCGGGGTGGAGTCGTTGATGCGGCAGGTGACGGTGACGCCCGTCTTCATGCCCTTGACACGCTTCCCCCATTGCAGGTTGGACTCCACCTTCTCCCCGTCCGGTCCCAGGCCGATGTAGCCGTACCGCGTCTTCTTGCCGTTGGCCAGGGCGGTGCCGCCGGCGGAGGAGTCGGTGATGAGTTTGTCCGTCGTATAGGTACGGGAATAGCCCGCCACCGGCATCTGGTCAATGTTGAGGGCGCCGCCGTTGGCCACCCAGCCCACGCTCCACTGCGTGAGACCGGTGCCGTCGCCAATCATGAAGATGACATTTTTCACCCTCTTGCCCTTGGGCTGGGTCACATGCACCGTTTCATAAGGTGTCTCCACCTTGTATTTGTCGTCCTTGGAGAAGGAATAGGTGGCATATTTGGAGCGGTCCCGGTCCAGGTCCTCCGGCGTCTGGGCATAGGCCCAGGCGCTCAGGAGCAGCGCGCCGGCTACAAGCATCCTTTTTCTCATAGGTTCCATCCTTCAAGGGTTATGGCGGATTCTTTCCGGGTGCAGCGAACCGTACGGGACTCGCCGGGCACCAGGGAGAAGAAGTTGTCGCTCCAGACAGGGCCGGCAACCAACTGTCCGTCAGCATCTTTCGCCTTCAGGACCAGCTGATGGGCCACCACGTCGGAAGTGTTCTTCAAAGTGACCAGCATGCCGTTTTCCGCAGGCTCCGTGGTCATTTCCACCGTGGCCTTGGGCAGGGCGGACACAAAGCGGAGGTCGGCATAGACATCCGTCTCGGATCCCCACCATTCGGTTTTGCCGATGACGTTGTTCTCCCGGGGAACGGCGTAGAAGTTATGGGCCTCATGGGCGCCGGACAGCTCCAGGCTTACAAAGCAGGGACCGGCAATTTTTCCGAACACCTTCATGGGGGCATAGGCCCGGGACGTGATTTCCTTCTGCTCCTCACGGATGAGCCTGGAGTTTGCGTCGTACACCTTCAGAATAGCCGTGACCGTGGTTTCCGGGAGGCTTTCATTCACCGCCCATACGCAGCCGTCGGCATAATTATATACCAATTGAACGGGCCTGCAGGCAGCCTTGGTGCCGTAGTAGCCGGCGGTGGGAACGCCCCACCAGTCGTAGAGCTGCCAGTACAGGCTGGGCCAGGCGCTGTTGAGCATCCACTGGACAATGCCGGTGGCGCGGGGCACATTGCCGCGGAAGGCCTCGTACATGGCGCGCTCGGAATCATAGTCCAGGGCGTGCGCCTTGCGCATATAGTCCTGTAAATCCGTTGCTTCTCCATAGACCCCGGCCATCACCTTCTCCTGGAAGGCGGTGCTGTTCATGTGGGACGACGAAGCCGTGCAGTGGTATGCCCAGTTGGGGCCGATGGGCCAGAGGTCCTTCTCCCCTACCGTGCGGCGCAGGTTCTCCCGCTGCGGGATGTTGAGCCCGGGGCCGGTCTCGGTGTTGAAGCCGAAGGCGCCGCCGTTACGGGTATTGGTCCACCAATAGTCCGGACCCACCCACTCATAGGGGCCTTCCATCTTCATGCCGGAAGG
>DFFY01000075.1:33287-41294 GCA_002371115.1 Bacteroidales bacterium UBA3764 | reverse complement strand
TAACGCTTTTCCAGACGGGCGTTGGGGATGCGGTCGCTGCCGGTGAGCCAGCCAATCAGGGAGGCGTGGTTGCGCAGGCGGATGAGCTGGTCGTGGAAATAACGGACGGCCATGTCCTCGGAGACGGGGTCGTTGATGCAGCCGTAGCCCCGGGTTTCCTTGAGGCCGCAATAGTCTTCCCATTCCCACTGGCAGCTGAAGCCCACCAGCGTGAGGATACCCTGCTCATCGCAAAGGTCATAGATGGTGTCGTCCTTGCCCCAGATGTTCTCGAAGCGGATGCAATTGAGCCCCATGTCGGCCACCAGACCCACCTGGAGGGCAAGGCTCTCCGGCGTGTCTTGCATGAATAGGTCATCGGTCCAGCCGGCGGCCTTGATGAGGACCGGACGGCCGTTCAGGAAGAACTGCCTGTGCCCGTTTTGGTCCACTATGCCTTGAATGTCCCGGATGCCGAAGCGGACGGACTTGCTGTGGGAGACAATCTTGTCCTTGACGAAGGCCACGTCCAGGTGGTACAGTTCGGGGCTGCCCATTTCGCGGGTCCACCAGATGCGGGGATTCTCCACTTTTTCCTCTATGGTAATTGTACGGGCTTCTCCGGCCGCCAGTTGGACGGGAACGGAGAACTGACCGTCCTCATACGTGCCGCGGAGGATGCCCTCAACAGCACGCGAGGAACGGTTCCTAACCAAACATTTAACCAATATAGAAGCCGCAGTAAGGTTCTCCGGCTCTACGACAGGTCTTACAAAAACGTCCTGAACCTGGACATCCGGCGTGGTAATGAGTTCCACGGGACCGGTAATGCCCATGCTCTCGTCCAGGGCGCGGGGGTTCCAGTCCACATAGCCATGGTTGAGCTCGCCGGACTGGGCGCGATATACCGTTACCTTTAAGGTATTCCGGCTTTTCACCCACGGCGTCACGTCTATTTCACGGACGGCGAAAGTGCCGCAGGTGGTGTCGGCCGAGGCAATGCGACGGCCGTTGAGGTCAATATCGGCCCTATAATTGAGGCCATTGAAGCGCAGGATGGTACTCCGGCCCTTTTCTGCGTTGAAGCGGGTGGTATAGACCCAAGGCTGGTCGAAGATGCTCTTGTCCACTGCCTTGTAATGGTCTTCCAGGAAGAGGTCCTCCCCGAAGGCGCCGGCCTGGTTCAGCGCGCCGGCCACGGTGCAGGGAACGGAGACCTGGTATTGCTGGCGGGCGCCTTGCTGCTGCAGCGTCCAGTCTGTGAGCGCGCCCTGCTGGGGAGCGGGTGCACAGGCCAGGAGGGAAAGGGCGGCGAAGAATATCGACAAACGTTTCATATACAATAATTTATAAAGAAGCCGCACCCACAATGGCCACCTCGTCTTCCGGCATGGCCAGGATGCGGAGGTCGGCCAGGGTTTTGGCATACGGATATTTTTCACGAAGGGTGTCCCACATGCTTTCGCGGAACAACGGGAAAGAACGGGCGATGCCGCCCCCCAGGACCACGCAGTCCGGGTCATAGGCAAACATTGCCACGGAAAGGAAAACGCCCAGGTGCGTGCCGAACTCCCGGTACAGGGTCAGGGCGGCGGCATCGCCGGCCTCGGCGGCAGCGGCCGCCGTTTTGGGGCTGATGCCCCGGGCATGGAAGAATTTTTTGGAGCAGAAGGCTTCGTAGTCCTGCCCTCCATAAGGCAGGGAGCAGATTTCACCGGCGCCGCAATGGGGGCCGCAGAGCAGTTTGCCGTCGGAAACAATGCCCACCCCCGTACCGGTACCCAGGGTGACGGCGACCAGCATTTCCGCAGGACCGGCCTTGCGGAAAGCGCCCAGTGCGTAACAGTTGGCATCGTTGTTTACGGCAACAGGAACGCCGAAACAACTTTCCATTTTATCTTTGAGAGGAACCACATCCCAGGATGGAATGTTGGCCGCATCATAGACAATTCCCTTAACAGGGTCTGTCAGGGAGGGAACGCCGATTCCGATTTTCTCCACATCCGCTGTCAGAAATTCATCTATCTGGGCAGCCAAATAGCGAAGCGTCTGATCCTGGCTGGCATCGGCGGCGAAGGAGGGAACACGTACTTTTTTTACCACCTCGGTACCCGATACGAGCCCGAGACTGATGGTTGTTCCACCAATGTCAATTCCGAGTGTCATTATTTAATACAGGTTAGTTTCTGCAAAAATAAAGGCCAACCTGTGCCAAAATGACCGAATTTGCGTATTTATACTCCCAATTTGCGCAAATGCTGCTTGCGATAGGCTGTCGGAGTACAGCCTTTCAATTCCCTGAAACGGCGGGAAAGACTCTTGGTATCCGGTTCATCCATGCGCGCGGCAATCTCGGATACGGTTTCGGACGACGACACCAGCTGCTGCGCGAAATAGTCTATCCTAAGATTGGAAATGACCGTATATAGACTGGCGCCGGTTACCTCCTTGAACCGCTGCTCGAGCGAACGTCGCGATACCGGAACCTCACGGAGGACATCGGTCACCTGAATTTTCCGGGAGCGGTTCCGGTAAATGAAACGCATGGCCGCCGCCACCACCGGGTCACTTGTGGCCTGGATACCGGTGGAACCCCTTCCCACTACGGCCACGGGACGGATAACGATATCCTCTCCGGGATAGGAGTGGTCCTGCACCATCCGGGTGACCATCTGAGCCACCTCGAATCCGGCTTTTTCGATATCCATGTTGATGGAAGAAATGGCCGGGGAGGTAAGATTGCAGGTGACCTCGTCATTATCTACGCCCAGGATAGCCACCTCCAAGGGGACATTGATGCCCGCAGCCTGGCAGGATTCCAGAAGAATCTCGGCCTGGTTGTCGTCACAGGCCAAAATGCCGATGGGCTTGGGCAGGGCGCGCAACCACCGCTGGAGTTTGGAAAAGTCATAACTCCACATGCTGGACAGCTGCAAATCGTTGAAAACATAGAGCTCGCCAACCTGATACTCCTTCAGAAGGGTATCCCGGAAACCGCTGAGCCGGCCGTCGCTCCAGCACACGTTCTCGTACCCGAAGAAGCCGAAGTTCTTGAAACCGTGACCGCTCAGACGCCGCGCCGCCATCGTTCCCGTGAGGTAATAATCTCCGGTAAGGTTGGGGATTTCCTTAAACGGGGAAATGTAGTCCTGCGCCACGGCCACCATCCCGTTTTTTCGGAACAGGGAAACATCCTCGTCAGGCTCAAACTGGCCGATTACAACATCTGCATGCCAATTTCTGGCCCATTCCACTACACGGGGAATGCCAATCTCCCGCTTATAGGAAGGAGGCATTTTGCACACCACCCACGGCTGTTCCTGCCGGCGGGACCAGGCCATGATTCCCCGAAGCAGCCGGTAGGCAAACTGCTCGGTGAAGTCGGTGATGAAGAGCAGGCGCATGGCGGGAGGGGTTCAGGGTTGCATGGTGTTTTGCACCCGCTGGGCCGGAAGGGTTTTCCGGAGGGTGTAGAAGTCATAATAAGTAAGGAAGGAGCGCGCCAGGGCATCGCCAACCTTCTGGGCGCCGGCGGGGGTGAAGTGGATGTAGTCCGGACCGGCGTAGGGCGGGCTGTGGCGTACCCACTGGGCCATGGAGTTCTCGCCACCCATCATGCGGTAGAGGTCCCAGTAGGCGGCGTCATTGCGGAGGGCGGTGGCTTTGAGGGAGTCCACCAGTTCCGGGAGATGCGGCCAGGTAACCACGCGGCCGTTCACGCTCTTGCCCATATCGGACGGGCCCACGAAGAGGATTTTGGCCTGGGGCGCCACCTCGTGGAAATAGGCAATCTGCCTGGCGATTTGCTCCTGATAGGGTTCAATCTGTTTGGCGCCGCGCACCATGGGCATCATGTTGCCGCCAAACTGGAGGATGATGAGGCGGGTGTCCGTAAGGGAGAAGCTGTCTGCCATCAGCGGCTTGTTGATGCGGGTAAAAATGGTGCCGGAGCAGCCCCGGAGCGGGACATTGTCCACGGCCACGCCGTTGGCGCCATCGGCACTGATACCATAGATCTCCGCGTTGCCCTGGAAGGTGAGGGTGGCCTTTTCCACCGGGCGGCCGAAGTGCCAGGTGATGAGCGTGGTGCCGTTTTCCCCTTTCTGCACCACCGGCTTGGGCCTGGAGGTGTCCGACACAGCCTTGACCATCAAATTTTCTCCTTTTCCGTATAAAACGGAAACGTTCTCAAACGTTTTTACGCCTTCACGAGCGGTTTTGTTCCGGCTGCCGCGAAGCGTGACGGTGCCGCCGCCCGTGAGCTGCACCACCTGCGCCAGGATGCCGTAACGGTTGTGACCGGCCCGCTGGGTGGTGGAATCGCCATACATGGTGTACTGGGTGAAACCGCCGTTGGCTGCCTTGGAAATGCTGGCCGACGGGACGTTGCCCAGCGCCGGGAACAGGCCCGTTCCGCTGCCGCCGAAGCGCTCCTGCAGCGCCTGCCGGAGGTCCTGGCTGATGCGGTCCAGTTCAATCTGGGAGTCTCCGTAGTGCACCACGCGCACCAGGTGATCATCGGCCTGTTCCATCTGGCGGAAGACCGGGTCGAAGAAGCGGTAATCGTCATCGGGAAGAAAAATCCGGTCCGGATTCTCGTAAAAGAAGCGGCGGTAGTAGCTGAGGGTGTCCTCCTCCATCCGGAAACGGGCCTCCACGGCCATGAGGACGGAGTCCACATCCACCTTCTTGTCATGGGCGTCCCGCAGCGTGCGCTGATAGGAGGAAAAACGCAGGTTGAGCGGCCCCAGGTTCACGCCGTCTGCCGGAGTTACCAGCCACAGCAAACCCAACAGGGCCATCACGCCCACAATAAATGCCAATACTTCCTTTGCTTTCATAGAATGACAAAGGTACGGAAATTATTTCTTTTATGAAATCCGTCCCCGGCATTCCCTGCCCTGCCCGTCATGCCTGGCCCCGACCGGGCATCCCCCTGTCCTGCCTACAGCCCTCTTTCTGTCATACCGAGCCCGAAGGGCGAGTGTATCTCCCTAAGCCCGTCCTTTTCACCCCGGCTCCTACCCAATCCTGCCCCGGGTGCTGTCATCGTCCCACGATTTGGACCCATGTGCAGCACCCGGCGAGGTAAAGTCCACCTCGCAAACAGCGCCACTGGCGGAATAGGGTTAAAGCAAAGGCGAGTCATTGGAGGCGGTTCTGGTTGGGCAGGGTGAATGGCGCAGGTCCGATTTTACCCTACGGACCCGCGCCACAAATCGGCCTTGTAGGGGCTTCTGGTGGCGCAGGACCCCTCCATGAAAACAGACCTGCGCCATTGAGGATACTGACCTGCACCATTGGGGATACTGACCTGCACCATTGGGGATACTGACCTGCACCATTCAGCGCACGGACCTGCACCGCACGAACGGGCTGCAAAGATACTCTTCTCCTGGAATTACCCGCTTGAAGTATGACACTTATCATACTGCTGATCAATTAGATACCGTATAATCCTCGTTCAAATTTTGAACGAGGATTATACAGGAAGCTACTGTGAGTCAATGTGTTAGGTATCACAACCGATGAGTCGACGCCTCGCAATACGCAGCTCGGCGGCTAAAGGGATACACGGAACCACCGCCGCACACTACCACGTGCGACGGTTAGCGGAAACCCTCCCGGGCTCCATTAAAGGGCCCAGGAGGGTTCCGCTTTCCCTGCGGGATGGCGTTCCTGCAGGAGATTGCCGCTCGGATCCGGCAATGACGGAAAGGCCATGCATGATAGCGCAACTCGCAGCAAAGCGACAAAGGAGGTGACTAAAAAGTAGATTCTTCGGCAGGTGAACCTGCCTCAGAATGACATGAGACTGTCATTCTGAACGAAGTGAAGAATCTTTTTAGTCCCCTCCTGGGGATGGGGTAACGTGAGCATTTCGGGCACGAAGTGCCCTCCCCCGAGGGGAGGGGTTGGGGATGGGGTAACGTAAACTAAGTTGCGAAGCGGGGGCTTGAGCGATAGCGCAACTTAGTGCAGCATCACGGTGAGGCCGGCCATGACGATGCTCACCATGCTCATGAGCTTGATGAGGATGTTCAGGGAAGGGCCGGAGGTGTCTTTGAAGGGGTCGCCCACGGTGTCGCCCACGATGGTGGCCTTGTGGGCCGGGGAGTTCTTGCCGCCGTGGTGGCCTTCTTCCACATACTTCTTGGCATTGTCCCAGGCGCCGCCGGAGTTGGCCAGGAAGATGGCCAGCACAAAACCGGCCCCCAGGCCGCCGGAGAGCAGGCCAATCACACCCGCAGGCCCCAGCAACAGCCCCACTACCATGGGGACGATGATGGCCAGCAGGGACGGGAAAATCATCTCGTGCTGGGCCGCCTTGGTGGAAATGCGCACGCAGGAGGTATAGTCCGGACGCTGCTTGCCTTCCAGGATGCCCGCAATCTCGCGGAACTGCCGGCGCACCTCAATCACCATCTTGGAAGCGGCACGGCCCACGGCCTGCATGGTGAGGCCGCAGAAGAGGAAGGCCATCATGGAACCCACAAACACGCCCACGAGCACCTTGGGGTTCATCAGGGAAATGTCGTACATTTCCACGATGTCCGTGATGCTGGCGTTCATGGTGTCCACCGTACGTCCGCCAATCTCCAGCACATGACGTCCCACATGCTGCAGGCCAATCTTGAGCTCCTCAATGTAGGAAGCCAGCAGGGCCAGCGCCGTAAGGGCGGCGGAACCAATCGCAAAGCCTTTGCCCGTAGCGGCGGTAGTGTTGCCCAGGGCATCCAGCACGTCCGTTTTCTCGCGCACGGAAGGATCCAGCTCGCTCATCTGGGCGTTGCCGCCGGCGTTGTCGGCAATAGGACCGTAAGCGTCCGTGGCCAGGGTGATGCCCAGCGTGGAAAGCATGCCCACCGCAGCGATGGAAATGCCATACAGGCCCATGCTCAGCGTCTCGCTGTTGAATACGAAGTCCGTAGCGAAACCATAGGCCAGCAGGATGGCGGCGCAGATGGTAATCACGGGAATGGCCGTGGAACGCATGCCTAGGCCCACGCCGTTGATAACCACCGTAGCGGAACCCGTCTGGGCCGCCTCCGCCAGCTTCTGCGTCGGTTTATAGGAATGGGACGTATAGAATTCCGTAATTTTGCCGATGATAACGCCCGACAACAGGCCGCTCACCACGCTCAGGGAGAGTTTCCACCAGTTGGGGAAGCCCAGCACATAGAACACGCCGAAGGTAAGGATGGCGATGAGCACGGCGGCCAGGTTGGTGCCCACGGACAGGGACTTCAGGAGGTCCATCAGGGAAGCTCCTTCCTTGGTGCGAACGGCATAAATACCTATTATAGAAAGGACTACGCCAATGGCGGCAATGACCATCGGGGCCAGGATGGCACGCATCTGCACATCCGTACCGTCCGCAAAGAAGGCCGATGCACCCAGCGCCATGGTGGCGAGGATGGAGCCGCAGTAGCTCTCGTACAGGTCTGCGCCCATGCCGGCTACGTCGCCCACGTTGTCGCCTACATTATCGGCAATGGTGGCCGGGTTGCGCGGGTCATCCTCCGGGATGTCCTGTTCCACCTTGCCCACGATGTCCGCCCCTACGTCCGCCGCCTTGGTGTAGATACCGCCACCCACGCGCGCAAAGAGCGCCTGCGTGGAAGCACCCATGCCGAAGGTGAGCATGGTGGTGGTGATAATCACCAGGTTCTGCGCCTGAGAAGGATCATAGAAAATCTTGAGCACGCTCCACCAGATGGCAATGTCTAACAGGCCCAGGCCCACCACGGTGAGGCCCATGACGGCGCCGCTGCGGAAGGCAATCTTTAGGCCGGAATTGAGGCTGCGCATGGTGGCATTGGCCGTACGTGCCGATGCATACGTGGCGGTTTTCATGCCCACGAAGCCGGCCAGGCCGCTGAAGAAGCCGCCGGTGAGGAAAGCGAAGGGGACCCAGGGGTTCTGCACGCCGAATCCATACGCCAGCACGGCAAAGAGAGCCGCCAGCACCACAAAAACAATGATGACAACCTTGTACTGTTGTTTGAGGTATGCCATGGCACCCTC
>DFFY01000075.1:0-33239 GCA_002371115.1 Bacteroidales bacterium UBA3764 | reverse complement strand
TGGCACCCTCGCGCACATACTGTGCAATTTCCTTCATGGTGGGGGTGCCCTCACTCTCCTTCATCATCTGACGGAAGAAAAGCCAGGCAAAAAACAGCGCAATCACTGCTGCCACCGGCACCAGGTAAAACAATGTGGTCATAATTATATAGGTATTACGTTTAAGTGTTTTTTATTTGGTCGATGGCACCTTGATGACATCTCCGTGCTCCTGCGCCACGGTTTTTTTCCACAGCTCCGTATAGCCGGGCCATTCCACGTGCTCCGGCACGCCCTCGGAATACTCCGAATGCTTGAAGCTGCCGTCCGGGTTCTGCGGCTTCACGTTGCCGTCCATGAACTTCACCAGCAGTTCCGTTTCCAGGTTTCGCCAGGCCAGGAACTGCTCCTGGGCCGTTTTTACGCTGTAGTCGCTCACGTATTTCACCACCTTGGCAAACGGTGCGCGGGGCACCATGACATCGCCCTTGGAGGAGAGTTTTTTCTGCATTTTCACCGCCACCTGGTTATACATGACCACGGCCATGCTGTCCACCGAATGCACGCGGCGCTCCATTTGATCCGTCTCAAAGGCATCGGCCCTCGCGCGCACGTAAGGCGCCATGATGTTGTACATTTTGTAGCAGGCGTTGGAGATGCGGTTGTTGATCCAGAAGGATGCGTCGGCCGAGTAGTGCAGCAGGTCCCCATTGCCCACGCAGAAGCAGTCCGGCACCTCCTGGATGGATGTGTAAATGGGTGTGAGATAAGACGTTGCGGCATCGTCCGTCCCAAACCAGAGGATGCCTCCCACGATATCGGGAACATAATTACGGGCCTGGCCCACCATCCAGAAGCCGGTTTGCTGGGTGGCGATGGCACGCTCGTTAATATAGGTATTGCCTTCCGGGTCCTGGAACTCCATGGGGCGCCAGCGGTACGGGAGGGCGTTGCCGCCTGCGCCGATATCCTGGGTCATGTCCATGGGCGTGCCTTCAAAGTGGTCCCGCATGACGTCCGCCACTTCCTTCACGCCCACTTTCTTGCGCGGGAACACGAAGAGCGGGAAGTCCCCCTCCAGGTCCTTTCCCATCACGTAGTCCAGATAGGCAAAGGCATCCCGCGTGACGGCGTTGCCTTTCTCATCGTAAAAGGAGAACCAGCCCTCCGTAAGGATGTTGAAGGCGCTCCAGGCACGGGCGTCACAGCCGCGGACCGTGCCGAAATCGGCCGGATTATAGGCCTTCTTGAAGCTGAATTCGCTGTCCAGACCGTCGAAGTAGCCCTTGCGGCGGGCGAAGGTAATGACATCCGGGGCATAGAGGCAATTGTCGGGATCGTCCAGCGGGAACGTGCCGATACGGGCCTGGTTGGCGTGCGCGCAAATGGCGCCGTCGGGAACGCGGCGGGCCACCCAGACAATGCCTTTGTTCAAGTTGATGCCGTTGCGCATGCTCACGCCCTTGCCGATGAGCTCCATGATCCAGGCCTCGTTCTTGTCGGCAATGGAGAAGGTTTCCCCTTCCGAGCAATAGCCGTACTCGTTAGCCAGCGAGACAATGATGTCGATGGCTTCGCGGGCCGTCTTGGCACGCTGGAGGGTGATGTAGATAAGGGAACCGTAGTCGATGCCGCCTTTCTTGTCTTCCAGCTCCGGACGGCCGCCCCAGGTGGTTTCCGTGATAATGAGCTGGTGCTCGTTCATGTTGCCCACCGTCTGGTAGGTGTGCGGAACCTGCTCGATTTCACCCAGATAGCGGTTGGTGTCCCATTCATAGACGGGGAGCATGGAGCCGGCCTTCCAGTCCGCCGCGGGTTTATAATACAGCTCGCCAAAAAGGTAATGGGAGTCTGCCGCGTAAGAGACCAGCACGGAGCCGTCTTTGCTGGCGCCGCGGGAAATGATTACGTTGGTGCAGGTGTTGCCTTCCACGGTGCCAAGGACGGCCGCCAGGACGGTAACAAACATTTTCAGGAGCGATTTTCTCATCGTATTTTGGACTTTTTCTGTTTATTGCGTAATTTTGTCGTTCGACATCAGATTACAAAGGTATGAAAATTTATCGTTTATTGAGCGTGATTGTGGCGGTAAGCATGTCGGTTTTCGCGGCAAAAGCCCAGAATGCCGGTCCCCAGACCCCGGAACAGCGGGAAAAACAGCTGCTGGAGTTTGTGGACAAGGAGGTGCAGCGCCTGAGCGGTATGCTGGATCTGGAGTATTGGCAGGAGTTCTATGTGGACTCCACCCTTACGCACGACTACAAAGCCATGAGCGAGGAAATGGAGAAAATGCAGGGCGCCCGCGTGGAAAACCCGGACCTGTATGTAACGGTGCAGGACAAGTGGATGCAGCAGATAGACAACAGCTACAAACGCTTTTTCACTGAGGAGCAGTGGGCCAAATACTGGAAGAACGGCGGAAAACGCGCCCAGCAGGCAAGAGACAAAAGAAACAACAAGAATACTAACAAGAAGAAAAAATAGGCATGAAAGAAGCGATTGAACAAATTTTCAAAGAGCTGGACGAGCTTAAAGCCTCATCGGCCAAAGAAGTGGAAGAAGCCCGCATCCGTTTTTTGGGCAAAAAAGGTGAAATCACCGCACTCATGGACCAGTTCCGCAGCGTGGCGCCGGAGCTCAAGCGCGAATACGGCCAGCGCCTGAACGAACTCAAGAAAACAGCCGCGGCGCGCATCGAAGAGCTCAAGTCCGCAGCGGAGGAAGCGGTGGTATCGGCCCTCCCGAAAGAAGACCTCACCATGCCCGGCGACGCCATGCCCCTGGGCTCGCGCCATCCGGTTTCCATTGTCCGGCAGCAAATTGTGGACATTTTCCGCAAGTTTGGCTACGACGTGGCGGAAGGTCCCGAGATTGAGGACGATTACCACGTGTTCGAGGCCTTGAACTTCCCGCCCAACCATCCGGCCCGCGAGATGCAGGACACCTTCTTCGTGAGCACCGGCCACCTCAATCCCCTGCTCCTGCGCACGCACACCTCCTCCGTACAGGTGCGCACCATGGAGTCCCAGCAGCTGCCCATCCGCGTCGTGTGCCCGGGACGCGTGTTCCGCAACGAGGCCATATCGGCCCGCGCCCACTGCATCTTCCACCAGGTGGAAGGCCTGTACATTGACAAGGACGTTACTTTTGCCGATTTGAAACAGGCCATCCTGCTGTTTGCTCGGGAGATGTTCGGCCCGGATACGGAAATTCGCATGCGGCCGTCGTACTTCCCGTTCACGGAGCCTTCCGCAGAGGTGGACGTGAGTTGCAACATCTGCCACGGAAAGGGCTGCAACATTTGCAAAGGCACCGGCTGGCTGGAGATTATGGGCTGCGGCATGGTGGACCCCAACGTGCTCAAGGCCAGCGGGATAGACCCGGAAAAATATTCCGGCTTCGCCTTCGGCATGGGCGTAGAGCGCATTGCCATGCTCAAATGGCAAGTGAACGACCTCCGGCATTACTTCGAGAACGACATGCGGTTCCTGGGCGAATTTGCCACCGCGACGGAAGTATAAACCATGAAGAATTTTCTCCTTATTTTACTGGCTGGGCTGGCAGGCATGACTGCGTTTGCCCAGCCTTTTTCCGCCTATGACGCAGTGATGGCGGACATCGAGCGCGCCGGCGGCGTGCATGTGCTGTATCCCATGGACCAGCCCCGGCCCACAGCGGCGCCCAAAGGATACAAACCGTTCTATGTGAGCCATCTGGGCAGGCACGGCGCCCGCTTCGCCCTGGGGGGCACCGTATATGAGGATGTCCTGGCCGTGTGGGAAAGCGCCCATGAAAAAGGCTGGCTCACCCCGGAAGGCGAGCAGTTTTATAAGGACTATATGAGCATTTATCCTTCCCTGGCCCGCCGCGAGGGGCAGCTCACCGTCAAGGGGCAGGACCAGCTCCGTTTCATTGCAGAGCAGCTGTACCGGAACTACCCGGCGCTGTTCAAGGGAAAAACCCATGCGGTGGCCACCTCCACGCTGGTTCACCGCGTCATTGCAAGCATGTACTCCTTTCTCGGAGAAGCAGCGGCCCTGGACAAAGACTTTACATATGAGGCCGACTACGGCTACCCCTATCAAACCTACCTGCTGCCGGACACCATTGACTCCAAGGCCGACCGGGAAGGGGAAGCCCTCACCAAGTACCGGCACCTGCGCGACTCCATAGTGGATTCCCGGGCTATTCTGGCACGCTGGTTCAACCACGCGGATCAACTGGTGGAAAACCCCACCGGATTCGTGTTCGACATGCACACCGTCGTGAGCACGCTGGACAATGTGGACTTTCCCGTTCCGACGCGCCTGTACAGCCTGTTTACGGCCCAGGAGCGCTATACCCTGTGGCGGGTCGCCAACTACCGCGAATACCAGCTCATGGGCCGCTGCCCGGACACGGAAAACGCCCGCGTGACAGTCATGCAGGTCCTATATCAGGATTTTATCGACAAGGCAGAATCCGACTGGGCGGGCGACGTGCAGCTGCGGCTCCGCTTCTCCCACGACTCCTGCCTCATGTCTTTCCTGTCCCTGCTGGGCGTGAATGGGATGGATGCCCGGGTCCAGGACCCGCTGGAGGTGGAGAACTGCTGGCAGGACTATAACGTTCCCATGGCCAGCAATCTCCAGCTGATATTTTTCCGCAGCAAACGCAATCCGGACATCCTGTTCCAGCTGCTGCTGAACGGCCGGGAAGCCACCCTCCCCCTGAAGATGGCCGCCCCCGGCTCTTTCTACCGCTGGGAGGATTTCAAGACGCTGGTAAAATAAAAAAGGGCCCGGCGAACCGGGCCCGGAAGGCTGCTCTTATTTCAGCTTCACCTCTATTTCCAGTTTGGTCTGGGCCGATGAAGGGCCGATGAGAATCTTGTACGCTCCGGGAGCGGCTACCCAGCTATGGGACTTGGTGTCATAATAGCTGAAGGCGCTCCGGTCCAGATGAATGGTGAAACGCTCCTCGCTCCCCTTGGCGATGAGTTTCTTGTCATACCCCTTGAGTTCCTTGGCCGGACGCATGACAGGGGCGTTTTCCGGAGCCACATACACCTGCGCCACTTCCTTGGCGGCAACCTTTCCGGTGTTGCGGACGGTGAAACTGACGTCGTAGCCGTCACCGGACGGAACCACGGAAGCATCGGCATAATCAAAGGTAGTGTAGCTGAGGCCATAACCGAACGGATAGACGGGCTCTACGCCAAAATGCTCCACGCCACGGTATCCCAGGAAGACACCTTCGCCATAAGTGGTGTAGTGATAATGCTGACGCTTGGCGTCTTTGTGGATTTGCGGCTGCTCGCCATACCACTTCTGCGCCGGATTCTTGTCTTTGGCGCCCCAGAAAGTAAAGGGAAGCCGGCCGGAAGGGGATACCTTGCCTGTCAGGATGGCAGCCAGGGCATTGCCGCCTTCCTGACCCGGATACCAGGTAAGCAGGATGGCTTTCACGCGGTCCTGCCAGGCAGAGAGGTCGAATTCGCCGCCGGAATTGGCCACCACCACCACGTTGTCACTATAGGTGGCCATGCGGAGAATGAGGTCATCCTGGCCCTTGGGCAGGGTGTACTTGCGGTCCATGTTTTCCGATTCGGAGAGGTTATCGAAGCCGACGCACACAATCACGGCAGCGGCTTTGCGCAGGACCTCCGGAGAGGGAGAATCCAGGGCCACCACATTCCAGTTTTTGCCCAGCGCCTGCAGGCCGGCAGCGGGCGTCACGCCCTTGCCGTCTTCCGGCTGCACCCAGCCGGAGCCGCCGCCGCACGCCATGGTGTGGGCATTGGGGCCGGTAACCACAATCAGGTTTTTCTTGCCGGGTTTGAGCGGAAGCACGCCTCCCTCGTTCTTAAGGAGCACCGGACCTTCCAGGGCCACTTCATAGGCCCGCTTTTGCGAGAGAGCCGGGTCTTCGGCATCGGCCTGTGCCTCCATGGGGTTGTCCAGGAAGCCAAAGGCGGAATAGGCCTGCAGAATATGCTGGCATTTCTCGTTCAGGTCCGCTTCCGTGATTACACCGTTTTCCAACAGGGCCTTTACTGCTTTCTGGTGGGACACATGGTTGCGCGGCATTTCAAAGTCCACGCCGGAAGTCATGAAATTGAGGGTGCTGTAGGTGGAGGTCCAGTCCGTCATCACAATGCCCTCGAAGCCCCAGGCACGCAGGTTCTCTTTCACCAGCCAGGGATTCTCCGCCGCATGCATGCCGTTGATGAGGTTGTAGCTGGTCATGACAGCGCCCACGCCGCCTTTCTCCACGGCCTTGCGGAAGGTAGGGAAATAGATTTCGTTCATGGTGCGCTCGTCCGCATTGGAGCTCACGCCGTGCCGGTTGTACTCCTGCTGGTTCAGCGCAAAATGCTTGATGGTGGCCATCACGCCCTGCTCCTGCATGCCCTGGATGTAGTTCAGGGCCGTTTCGCCGGCAAGATAAGGGTCTTCGCCATAATACTCGAAGTTGCGGCCGCACAGGGCGCTGCGATAAATGTTCACGCCGGGGCCCAGCATGATTTGCACACCATGGGCCTTGGCGGCGCAACCAATGCCGGCGCCCATCTCGTGTACCGCCTCGCGGTTCCACGTGGCCGCCGCCGATATGCCGCAAGGGTAAAACGTGCTCTGGATGTTTTTCCCGTCAATGTTCCGGACGCCCTGGGGGCCGTCGGCCATGCGGATGGAAGGAATGCCCAGGCGCTCGATGGGATAGGTCCTGAACCCGTCCACCTTGCCGGAAATGAGTTCAATTTTCTCCTCCAGCGTCATTTGGGAAACCAACTGGGCCGCCCGGGCCTTGTCCTGCTCCGTTACCGAAGGGGCCTGTGCGGCCGCCGGAATTGCCATTGCCAGCGCCAGGCCGGCCACAAGAATTGTTTTTTTCATACGTTTATTTTATACTACGAACTAACAAATGTAACAATTTTTAATGATTCATTACACGAAATGTGGATTTCCTTTTGAAAAAAACATCACCAATTGACAGAATCATCCTCGAGCGAAAGGTTATCCAGCGCATTCTCCTCAAAGGCAAAGCGTTCCGTCATATAGTCGAACGCTTTCAGTTTATAGCGGTGAGCCCTTTCGAAAGTCATATTTCCGGAACTGCTGACAACCAGCAACGCATGGTTGGAGTCGTTCCCCAGGCAGATACTGATGGGATAAGTGCCCACCGGCACAGGAAGGGTTACCGAAACCGATCCTTCCTGAGCCAAGGAGAAGTGTACCACCGCAGCGCTTTCCCCGCTCTTTTGCCGGATAACCTTATTCCCCGCCTCTTCGGCAAGGTCGAAGTTCCCGCTCAAGGCGGTAGTTGCCGAGCGCAATTCCAGCCGTGTCAATTCAGGCTGAACACCCGTAACAGTTATGGCCACGGTAGCCCCGAGATGCTTGAAATGAAGCAGGTTGTCGCCCTGGTTCACGGTCGCATACATCGGGAATGACGCCGTCGCTTCTTCCGGAGCAGCATAGGATGCAGGAAGCGAGATGGATGACACACTTCCGCCGATACCGGAAGGATAGAAAGCGGCACCGGAAAAACTTGCGTTATCAGGAGCCGTAGCCACAAAACGGCCCTTTCCGGCAATGGTGGTAAAAGGAACAAATGAAGCCGAGGCAGCATCCCACACATCAATACGGTCTCCCTGCTCCCACTGGAAGGCTCCGCCATCATCGATGGAGGCCTTGGTATAATCTGTTTCAAATGCCCATTCTACCATGCGGGGCGTGTTGAGCTGACCTTTGCTGCAGGAAAAGGCCAGCGCCGCCACTGCGCATATAAATACAATTCTTTTCATAGTCTATTCCTCCAGCCAGGTTCCTAATTGATTAACGAAATAAGATGCGATGTTGGCACAACCGGCCTTGTTGGGATGGGAACCATTCTCCTTGCTGACACCGATTTCGGTATTGGTGGAATTGGTGGTTCCCCGCTTATGCAGATTCACGAATCGGATATCATAGCCCTTTCCGGCGAGGAAGGTCCTCACTGCCGTAGCGGCATCTTCATAGCCGTCATCCATCAGGTCGTGAAGGACGATTACCATTTTTGCCCCCGGGTTTTTGGTATGGAAATCCTTCAGGATGGCCACGGTACCCTGCGCGTAATTGTTGAACTTGGACCCCTGCGGGGCATCGAAAGCAGCCTGCAGGGACTCGTCGGTGAATGAGCCCAGGAGGATATCGCTGTTATTGCCCACATAGCCAAAGTCGTTCCTTCCGCCGTAGTAAATCAGGATATCAGGATGTCCGAGCCCGTAGTCCAGGTTTCTGGACTGGAGGCTGTTCTCCATGCTGCGGGCATAAGCCTCAGCCGTTATTCCGCCAACGGTGATGTTGGACGTAAAATAACTTGTAGTGGTTCCGCCCCAGGCATTGCAAACTTCCAGCCGGGCATTGGACATGTAGTCATGGATAATATGCCACCACCAGGTATCCTGCTCGTTGAGTACCATGGCGTCGCCATAGGTGCCGTAATTGCCCGTGTCGGGATAGAACTTGCCCATACCGGCGAGGTCGGTGGAGAAGATGTAGCCTTCATAGGTGGAGATGGAGTCTCCGATGATGCTCACTTTCCTGGTGACGATGCCCGGAACATCCACTCCCTCCGGCTTGGGATAGCCGAAAGTGGGGTCATAGTCCCAACGGACGGCAAGGACGGCAGGAGAGGCGTTGTTCCATTCCTGCACGCCTGCATTCAGCGCCGCGGCAATTCCTCCGTCCGCCTCGGTATAACCCAGTACGCCGGAAATCGGATGGCTTGAGGAATACATCACATTGTGGTACCCGCGCATATTGCTGTCACCCATCTTCAGGGAAATATCTGCGGTTTCAACGGTTTTCCCCGACACGATACGATAGCTGTATGGCCAGGTCTTCTTGGAATAGACCCGCTTGAGGGTGCAATTGTTGTCATTGAACTGCCCCACGATACAGGCCATGCTGGTATAGGAAGAGCAGGTCTTGGCATTGATCCGTTCACCGCCAATCAGGATATTCGAATAGGTGATGGGGCTCAGGCAGTTGAATACATCCACCGGGCCGCTGTAAACTCGGCCAAGAATACCTCCGACAAACCACACGCCGGTGGTTCCTGCAGGCTGGGTGCTGCGCATCTCAAGGGGATAGGCGTAGCAGTTGGCAATGGTCACATGCCCCTTGCCGCTGCTTGCATTGGCCGCCCCGGAGATACCGCCGATATAGGCACTCGTATTGGAACTCTGGAGAATGGCCTTTGCCATTTTACCAGCCTCATACACGGGTTCATACACGCAATTTATCACCAGCACTTCACCGCCATTGGGATTCAGGAAACCGGCGATACCGCCCACGCAGTCGTAGCCCGTGACATTGCCATGGGAAGCGCAATTGTCTATGGTACCGCTTATAACCTTCCCCACGAAAGAGCCTGCGGAGCGTGCGCCGGAAGTCACCGTGCTTGCTGCATCCACACGGCATGCCGATATGCGGCCGTCGCCGGTGAGCGTTCCGGCAATGGAACCGGCATTCTGGCCGCTTGCGCTTACGGAGGAGGAAGCAATGGTCAGGTTCTTGACCGTACCGCCGGAGATGCTGCCAAAGAGGCCGGCGTTGTCCCCGGTAACGGATACCGACAGGTTGCTGATACAGTGCCCGTCAGCGTCATAGACACCGGTAAAGGGAGCGGACACGGTGCCGCAGGGGCTGAAGGAGGCACCCGCAAGGTCGATATCGGCCGTCTGGAGATAACAGGCCGCGAGGAAGTCGGGATCCGTAGTGCCGGAAAGTTCCAGCAGATGGGCTTTGGTGCTAATCAGATAGGGGCTGGAAGCCGTACCGGTGCCGCCGCCGAATCCCGGTTTGAAGGGATACATCTGGACCAGGTGGGCACGGTAAATGTCTTTCAGGTTAGTTGTGGTGTTCTCATAAAGGACCTCTTCGCCCGCCTTGATTCTAGTGGTAAAGGCATAAGCGCCCACCGGAAGGGGCAGGTAGAAGGTGAGGTCGTCCTTGCTTCCGGGAACCAGGGCAATGCGCACGGTGGCCGAGCCGGCCTGGGCGTGGATTTCCGGATAATTCTCTGTGGATTTCACTGCCACGTTGTCGTGATCGGTCACAGGCTCGCCGTCGGCAGAAACCCAACCGTCGTCCAGCGAGGAGCCCTCAACGGGGAAATCTCCGCTCAGGGATACGGTGGGGGAAGACAGTTCAATGCCTGTCGCCGTTGCCGGAATCCCTTTTATGGTATATTTCAGGAGAGCGGCCAGGTGACGCAGCGTGACGCTGCCGTTATCCACGGCTCCGGTCACCGGAAAGGCGGAAGTAGTCTGTACCTCCTCCACGGAATAGGAAGCCGGAAGGGTAATGGCCTGCGCGCCGCTGGCAAAGTCTGCCGGATAATAGGCCCGGGTGAAATCATAGGACACACCGGGAGCGCCGGTGAAGGTGAAAACGCCGTCGCCCGCTTCGGTGGTAAACTCGCAGAAACTGCCGCCAATGGCATCGTAAACCGCCATTTTGTCGCCGGCCTGCCAGGAGCAGCTGCCGTCGCTGCCCACCTCCGCCTTCGCTCCCGACTCGGCAAAACTTGCCTTGAGGGTAAAGACGGCGCCTTCGGTATCCACGGGCCTGGCCGCCTCTTCCCGCTTACAGGCGGAGAAGAGGAAAGCCAGTGCTCCAAGAAGGAATAAGCTATCTTTTAAAATGCGCATAATCTGCTATTTCTTATAGAAGTTCTCGCCCAGTTCTGTAAGAGCAGAAGGATAGTAATACTTGTCGGTTCCGACGTCGTATGAAGTCCACTGGCTCAGGGCAATATCGCCAAGGCTTCCTACGCTGTCCACAACCTTGTTCAGAAGCCCGTCAAGATATACAGTATTTTTGTTTACTTTCCCGACAGACGTGGTAATGTCCCACGTAATCATGGTCCGGCCATAGACAATATCCGTTATCAGTCTTCCACCGTTTGAGACTGAGCCACCGCCCGCGAGTTTGTAATCAGTGCTTGTTGAGCGGTCGCAATAGCAGTCCTTGGTGGTTCCGCCGGAGTATCCGATGAAGCCGCCGACTACGCCTGTACCGCTGCAATTAATGGAAGGAAGTGAATCATCATCTGCCGCACCGCCGTAACCGACGTGGGTGGGCAGTCCCTGATAATAGCAATTCTGGATAAGGGAGTTTTCTTTGCCGCCACTTTGGGCATTTCCGACACCGGCAAAACCGCCGACGCGAATCTTATTGGAGGCCGAGTTGTCCTCATTGGGCGCTTTTATGATACCGTCCCAGACCACACAGTTGGCAATGACCACCTTTTTGGCTGCGTTGGCAGCAGAGGATTGGTTCATATATCCAACGAAGCCGCCTACGCCGTCGTTGGCCGCCTTATTGGTAGCGACTACTCTTTCGGCCCCGGCAGCGCAGTTGATGATATAGCTGTCACCCGCGGCCCAGATATAGCCCACAAATCCGCCGACCTGGCCCTGTCCCTTTACGATGCCCTTGGCGTAGCAGTTGATGATGGTTCCAGCAGTCATCCAGCCGATGGCTCCGCCTACACATTTACGGTTGTTGGTGATGGTTCCGTTACTGCGGCAACGGGCCACCGTTCCGGCTTTGAGCCAGCCCACGATGCCGCCGACGCCGTCACCGCTGCCGGTTCCGGTAACGTTTCCTTCATTTTCCGCGGTCTTTACGGCAGTGGCATCTCCCAGGGTGCCGCCATCCATACGGCCGATGATACCGCCGGCTGCGGAGTAATTTGAGCCATCCTTACCGGTTGCGGTTACAGTTCCTTCATTCACGATTCTGTTATTCTTGTTTCCGGAGGTCAGATTGCCGCACAATCCACCGTTCGCCTGGTATCCTACGATACCACCCACGCTGTGGGTTCCGGTTATATTCCCCTGGTTCCTTACGGCAGACCATACTCCACCGGACACCTTGTAACCGACGATACCACCTACGTTATTGCTGCTGCCGGTAACCGTACCTGTATTGGTAGAACATGCAACCGAGCCGCCGCCAAGGCGGCCGATAATACCGCCAACGGATTGCGTACCGCTCACGGCACCCTCGTTGCGTGTAATCACTGAAGGAGAAGGAGAAGATGATGCATTGATTTCCATTCCATTAGCAGCGCCACCAACGATGCCGCCAACATTGCCCTGGGTGCTGGTAACGGATGCAAAGTTCTGGCACCCCAGCACTTTTCCTCCGGAATTATTGCAGCTACCAAGCACACCGCCGACAGTCCAACCGGTTGAATTTACCGCACCCCTGTTGGTGCAGCGCACAATTTTTCCTGCATGGGCCATATAGCCGACTATACCGCCACTATTACCCTCTCCGTTAATTGTAGCATAATTGGTGCAGCCGGATACTTCGGAAGAGTTGCGGATGTTGGCCGCTATGCCGGCGACTGCGTTTGTGCCGGTAACAGAAGAAGTGCCTGTTACCGAGCAGTCTGTGACCTTGCCGTCGAGCCATCCTACAATGCCGCCGACAGCCTCTTTTCCAACAACGGAAATATTTTCAAGTTCAAGGTTCTTTACCTCTCCCTGCATATTGGCAAAAAGTCCAACCCAATTCTTGTCAGGGGCGTTTATTGAATAATTGGATATCTTCTTTTCATTGCCGTCATAGTGGCCCTTGAAGGAAGCTTTGTCGTCGTTGCTTCCGGCGATACCCACCATAAAGTCCGTCAGGTTTGCGTTTTCGAAGTCAAGATCTGCCGTCTGCCGGTAATTGGCGCCGGAGGAGCGGAAGAAGTTGCGCGCTGCCGTGCTGTTGTACTCATAATACAGCTTCCCGCTATTGGCATTGGCCGTGACGTTGCCCATTGTGGAGAGGGCCTTGAAGTCCTCGCAGGAGGAAATCAGGTAGGGATGGGAAGAAGAGCCGTCTCCGCCGCTGAAGAAACCGTTCAGGGTCTTTTGGACTTTAAGCAGTTTCCCGCGACCAAGGGTCATTGCGCCTGTGCGGTTCACAAGTTCGTAGAGGGTATAGTTGTTTGCCCCGTCTGTCTTTCCATAAACGGCCTTGAGCTGCATGTCCGCGAAACTGCCGCTGGGGGGCAGGAAGAAGAAGAACTCCTGATAGTCGGTGGAGGTCAGGTGCTTCGGCGCCAGGGCACAGTCGATGGTAAGGGAGGTCCCGGCGCCACTGCCGCTGAGCGGGGCGAGGACGGGAATGTCTCCGGACCAGGTAACGGCACCGCTGCCGGTGATATTCACGCCGCTGCCGCTGAGTTCCACGGCCGTGATGGTTTCTCCGTCTGCAGCATTCGCATTAAAACGGACATACAGAATGGAGCCCAGGTTCTTGAAACCGGCCTCGGGATTGGCAGAAGCGGGGACTGTGCCGCAAAGGGGAATCTTGTCGCCAAGATCCTCGACACTGCCTGCGCCTACGGCTGCGGGCATTGTAAAGGTAACCGTCCCTGCGCTGAAAGCGAACTCCGCCGCAGGGTAGTACACCTGGGCTTCCTGTCCGGAGAGTTCAATCGCATCCGTCGTAGTTTTGGGAGAAAACAGCGCGGTAGTTGCATCATAGACATATATGCCGGAATGGGAGCCGCAGACGACCAGTGCCTCATCGTCATTTTCAAAAGCCTGTTCACCGGAGGTAAGGTTTACTGTCGCTTTTGATTCTATGCCTTCAAAACGGGCTCCGAAACTTACAAGATATTTATCCGGGTCCAGATTCTGTACATCCGGGGTTTGGTCATTTTCCTGTGCAACGGGCGTTTCCGGCTGACGGTCCTCAACCTGCTCGCTGGCGGGCGTATCAAACTCTTTGCTGCAGGAGAACATTGCAACAGACATTGCAAAGATTCCCAAAATATTCAGTACTTTTTTCATGGCCATAAGTCTTAAATTAATTCCACCCTCCATCTACTTCAATGAATAACGGCTCAATGCCAACCGAGTCAAGAGGCTTATCGCCACTGACCATGACAATTGCGTGTGTCAAGAGTTCAATTTCTGCACTCTTGGGTTCAATGTAGTCTTTTTTCATATTAGAATTAGTGTTTAATAATTTCTATCCTGTTTGTCTCCGATGCCGATACGCCCGGCAGCGTTATCATTACGGCATTCCCCTGAAGGACACTCTCCCCCGCCTCCTGCCCGTTCAGGAGGATTTTGGCCGGAAGCGCATTCCAGCCTTCCAGCTGCAGGTACAATTTCCGGCTTGCAGTCATGCCGCCGTATGCCCCTTCCCTTGAATGGACAATCAGCGTGAGCGTTTTTCCGGACAGGTTTTTCTCTATGTTGGTATAGGCATATTCCTTCTCATAATTCTTGGAAAGGCCATCGTCCTCATAAAGACGAAAAGTAGATTTTCCGCCGCCCGGCACGACCAGGATTCCCAGCGTATCCGAGGGCTCCTGCAAACTGCTGATATGCTTGCCTGCAAGAGGCAGAATGCTGCCGGCCTTTACATACCACGGATTCTGTCCGATGGAATAGCGCAAGGTTTTTTTGCTGCCGCCCTTGTGCGTAACGTGAAGGGACATGTCGTACCAGTCACAGCCGGAAGGGAACCACATGGTCCTGGCCGATTTTCCGTCGCTGCCCTCCGGCTCCGTGATGGCCGTGGCAAGAATGCGGTCGCCAAAGAAGTACTCCTCATTGTAAGCGTAGGCCTCGGCCTTCTCCGGATAGGAATAGTACAGCGGGCGGCACAGGCAAACGCCGGTGTCGAACGCTTCGCGCGCAAAGGTATAAATGTAAGGAGAAAGGGTGTAGCGCAGGCGGATGGCTGCCAGCAGGTAGTCATAGTGGTCGGGATAGGCCCAAATTTTCCTTTCGAGGTTTACGTGCTGGGTGGAGTGGGTCTTGAAAATGGGGGTGAAGACGCCAAACTGCATCCATCTGGTGAACATGTCCGGCTCCGTCAGGCGTTTATGCTCCTTGAGCTGGTGATGACCGCCGATATCGTGCCCCCAGTAACCGTAGCCGACGTTGGACGCTGTCGCAGTAAAGTAAGGAAGGAACTTGAGTACATCCCATTCGTCGTAGGTGTCACCGGAGAATCCCAACTGATACCGGTGGCTTCCAAGACCGCCCCAGCGGTGGTAAATGAAAGGACGTTCCGTCCCGTTCACGGCCTTGTCGGTAAAGAAGGCGTGATTGATCCAGAATGTATTGCTGAGGCCTTTGACATATTTCGACTGTATCCACTGCTGCCAGTCAAGCCACCAGAAATCCACCCCCTGTTTTTCCAGCGGGCGGATTACACTGTTAAAATAGGCATCGGCCCATTCCATCTGGTCCATGCGGTACGGGACACTGGCCCGGTAGCCCTTTTTCCCCACGGCGGCACTGTTCCCCTTATACGTCCAGCCGCCTTCCGGGAAAATATAGTCGCGAGGCCCGTCATAGTCTGACGTGCGGGACAGGTAATCGTGCACAAAGCGGGGATAACACGTTTCGTAAGGCCTGATGCCGGAAGCCGGATGAAGATTGAGCGCGGTTTTATACCCCATTTCATGGAGTTCCCCAAGGAAGCCTTCCGGATCGGGGAACAAATCCCTGTTCCAGGTATATCCCGTCCAGCCGTGCTTTTCTCCAAAGTCATCGCGCCCAAGACGCTTGTCAAGATCCTTGTATGTGTAATGCCAGTCCATGTCCACAATCATCACGTCGATGGGGATGTCCCGCTCGCGCATTTCCCGCGCAAGCGACAGAATGTCTTCGTCCGTGAAAATCCAGTACCGGCTCCACCAATAGCCCAGCGCGTATTTCGGAGGCAGCGGAATACGTCCGGCAACCTTTACGAAATCACCCAGCGCAGCCGTGTAGTCATGCCCGTAGGCAAACAGGTACCAGTCCAGGCGATCCCCCTCCGGCCGTTCTGTCACCCATCCTTCCTGCCAGGCGGCGGAGTCTGTGTGGGCGAACAAGTGACGGGAGGAATCATCGACCAGCGCCCATCCGTCGCGGGACAGGATGCCGTCTTCCAGTTCGGTCTCCAGTTTTGAGAGTTTATTGAAGCCGGTGCATCCGTCAAGGGTCCGGGTGGTCCCTTTCAAGTTGCCGGCGGCTTCCATCCCCGGGGTCCATACTCCGTTCCGGAAGCGTACGCTGAGATTGGAAGCGTGGAACCGCCCTCCTTTGTAAACCAGTTTTATTCTGTCTGTTGTAATGGTGAGCACCCCGGCTTTGACCGACGAAGTGAATCTCGGGACGGGCAGATTCCTGTTTACAAAGGTCAGGGAAGCACGGTCCTCGAAAATGCCGTCTTCGGCCCATTCCATCCTGACAAGCCGGTCCGTCAGTACGGTGAAACGGGCGTTGCCATAAGTCACCATGGCTTTTTCCGAGGCCATGGGGTTCTCACGTGCCGCTGCCTGAAAAGCGGCAAGCAAGAAGAAAAATACAATCATTTTTTTCATACCGCCTACCAATTAACCGGGTATTCTGTGTAAGATTCTCCGGAGGAGTCTTTGGAGCCATCCTTTTCCACATGGACAACGCAGAGGGTGAACTCCCGGCCGGAAAGAACGACCGAAAGGGTGGTGCTGCCCACGGTCTGATCCGAGCTGGAAACCGTGTGCCCGTCCACCGAAAGAATGGAACTATCCTGTGATTTAAGGGTATATTCCACCTCCTCGGGGAGTGCGGAGAATGCGCTGCCGTCAAACCAGCTCAGTGCGATTTCGGCGGATTTCCCTGCAAGAATGGTAACGTCCGATCCCATGGTCTCCGAGGAGGGACCAAAGCGGAAACGCTTTCCAATGGAGGAAACCACGTTTACGGAGGTGCCGCAACCGTCCGGGCTGAAAACCCTGATGACCGCTTCTGAATACCATGCGAAGTCTTCCCTATCCTCCCTTTGCTCCCATCCGAAAGTCACAAGTCCTTCATCGACCGTTGTGCTTTCGCTGCTTGAGGTCCAGAAATAGCTGTGCGATTTCCCGTCATCGCTTCTGGCCTCCAGTCTGACGGTATTGCCGGGCCAGCTGTAGAGTGTGCCGCTGACCTCATCGCCCCCCTTGTACAGCGTAACCTTATAGGTCTCGGAGCCGGAAGACAACACACGCACAAGGCACGATGTCTTTATGCCATTGACGGTCTGGGCCACGACATAGGCCGTACCCACGGCCTGTGCACGGACAAGTCCGTTGGCATCGACAGATACCCGCTGCGGGTTGGTAGAGGACCATTGGATGCCCTTGTCACTGGCGTCCGCCGGGAGGACGGTCGCCTCCAGCGCCTTTGATTCGCCGACATGCAGGTTTATCTCGGTCTGGGACAAAGTCAGCGATGCGGGTAATACGACAGGATTGTCCTTGCTTCCCTTGCATGAGGGGAGCAGGGCGGCGAGCAGAATAGCGCCGAATAATATGCTGATTAACTTCTTCATACTACTGAACTTGATAAGCCCCGGGGGTCCATCCGCTTGCCGGTCTGGGTGTCCCTTCAGCGTCCACATCAATTGCATTCAATGAATTAAGCCAGGCAAAGAAGCCGGGGTAATTTGCCTCACTCCCGGTCTCCGTGGTCATAAAGGTCACATGGGAAGCACTGTCCTCCTGATTGATATTTGCAGATTTCAACACATTGTTCTTCATCCAGTCAGAAGACATGAAGTTGCAGGTTACCGTGCCTTCTTTAAGCGTTCCGGCCCAGCGGAACAGGCCGTCGGAGAAAGAAGGATTGTCTATATCGGAATAGGCGTATGCGCTGGAGGAAGAGCCGGAGCCGTATTCGGTTCCGTTTTTAAAGACATAGGTGGTATTCCCATAGCCCGACTGCCAGAATCCGAACAGGGAACCGCCTTCCATATAGAAGCGGGCGGTCGAGGTGCCCGATGCATCCGGAAGAATGGACGTGTACCCACGGTTGAGCGAAGCAGGAGCCTGCGTATTCATCAACAGATTATTCGCAAAGATGTAATGGTTCATTCCGTTGGGCTTGCCGTTCACGCGAATGGCATAACCGGGGGACGTATTGGATACCGAATAGATATTGTCGATGATGGTGGTGTTGGCAATGATGGCGCTGCGCTCGAAGTTCATGATGTTCCAGCCATAGCGCTCAGTGTCCGGGGCCGCCGCGTTATTATTGTACAAGGTGCAGTTGTACATTCCCAACAGGGCGCCCTTGCGGTTCTGCTGAATTACGCAGCCGTAGTCGTTCCTGTAGGTGCCGACGGTGTTTCCGGTAAACAGGCAGGCATTGAAGAAGGCGTAGGAAGCCAGCCATTCCCGGTCATAATTTCCGCTCAGCCTTATGCAGCCCGCAAAGCCTTTGTCATAGTTGTTGCGGAAAATGCAATGGTCGGCATAGACCGCGCCGTTCGCAATGTTGATGGCCGATCCGCCCATATAATTGCCTGCGGCAGCGGTAGCATCCAACGTCCGGTTGTCTTCAAAGATGCAGTTGGTAAGCCATACCCGAGGAGCGGCCTTGCGTTCCTTTTCCTGATTCCCGGCGGAAGAGCCGTAGCCGTCCTTCAGGTAAAGCGCAGCTCCGCGGGCAATCGTATTGTCGCTTGTGCCTACGTTGGCGCTGCTGGCATGGGCAAAGGTGATTCCGTCTATATGGATGCGCGCGCGGTCATAGACATTCAGTATGCCATAGGCATCGTTACCGGAGAATACCGTTTTGTTGTGTTCAGGGTCGGCCGATTCACCGCCGTTGGAAGGATACCCCCCCTTGAAACTGAATTCCGAATAGACGGTTCCATCGGCACCGGAGAAATCCACAGTTAGACGTTCATCCGTATCGTCGCCGAGGACATAGGTGCCCGCTCCAAAGTGACAGGTAATTCCCTTGGTCTTCCAAATGTGGAGATAGCGGGTGCCGTTCAGTTCGCCGGCCGGGTCGGTGCGTCCCAGCAGTTTCTTCAAGGTTTCGCTGTTTCCTGCGTTCTCCCATGACAGGCCGCTCTTGTCACCGCGGCCGTTTTCCGTAAAATAATAATCCTTTACGACATGGCTGTCCACAACGCCCAAATCATAAATGCAGGAACGCTCAAAAGGGATGGAAACATTGGCAAAGGCTGCCGGGGCAGTATATGTCGCCAGGTGGTTGATGGCTATTCCCTTCTCCATCGCGCCGGGAAGGATGGGGATATAGCAGGTTGTGTTGCCTGCAGCCACCTTCTTGAACTGGCGGGAATAATGGGTATCGGAATAGGGTTCCTGAGCATAGATGACTTCTCCGTTCTCGCCGATGGAGGCGGCGATGGTTCCATCTACCGGAGTAAGGCCCAAACTGCAGATTTGAAGAATGCTGCCTTTATTCTCCAGGGTGAATTTAAGAATGGCGCACAGATTGCGGAATTGGAACTGCTTTTCCGCTCCCGACTTCGCAATGCAGATGCAGGCCTGGCTGAAGGTGGTTTCATCTTCTCCGCCTTTTCTTGTCTTCACCGAGAAGTTGCCCTGCTCATCCACAGAGGAGTCAAGTGAACTCGGATAAACGGCGAAATAGGTCGATACACCTTCGGGCAGCGATGCGGTGAAGGTTGTTTCGGTGCCGGTCGCATTGGCGGTGCCTTCGGTCGAAGCCATTTCTCCGGTGGAGGGGTCCTTATAGAAAATCCTGATTTTGTCTCCTTCTTCCCAGACGGGAATCCGCTGCTGCCCTTCCCCCTCCGCGATACCTACCTTAGACGCAACGGAAGCATCCACGGGGACTTCAAACCGGCATTTGAAGACAGTTGGAGCTCCCTGCTCCCGGACTTCTCCCACACGATTCCTCTCCTCTTTGCTGCAGGAGGACATCATGAGGATGGCCATAGCGGAGACCAGTGCGATAAAACTGCGATGACTGTTCATTGTTCTTATTGTTTATTGTATCTGATGGCGAAATAATTGATGGCATTGCCATTTCCGTTCACAATGGTGGACGAGTCATAATCGTTTCCGGAAGAGGCCTTGTTCTCGCAGGGCATCAAGCGTATATACACCTGTTCATGCCCGAGAATCTCGTTGGCCGGAAGGGGAAAATCCATCTGCTTGAATCCCAGACTCTGGCTGAGAAGGGTATTGGCGTTTATGCCCACATCCGGGACCGTATAAAGGCCTATCAGATGCCACTGTTCATCGGCCTGGGCGGACATGTCGCAACCCAGGGACCATTCGGCCTTCCAGTACCGGGGCGTACGCAGCGACTGCGAGATATTCTGGGTCGATAACTGCATGGATACCACGTCGGAGACAATGTCCTTGGTTGAAAATTCTATCAGCCAGGCTTCTCCCCTGCCGTTGTTCCACCACTGGGTATTTGCCCAGCACATATTCATCTCTGCCGCAGATATTCCCTTTCCGGTGCTGTTGCCCTTATACTCCGCTCCATAGTCACTTCCATCTTCAAGGGTAATACCGTAGCCGTTCACGCTTGTGGTGTAGTTCTTTCCGCAAGGGCCCAGATAGGTGAAATCCGTTGATGGCCATCCATGGGTTTTATACGTATTGTGAATGTAGCTGGTACGCGAATGGGTGAAAAAGCCGTTGTTCCCATAAGTGGGCAGCCATACATGGTCGGGGTTTTCTGCGGGAATGTTCATATACCTGTATTCGGTGAGCAGCGCAGAAAAACTCTCCGAAATATCATCCTCCAGATCAAGGTCTTCGTAACGCATGTGCCGGATTTGATAGTTGCCGATATTGCCGCACAAGTCCTCGTCCGCGTTATCGCCGTCAATGAAACTGCGGTAATTCTCGTGAACGATGACGCCGGAGATATTGCCCTTTCCATAGGGAAGTTTTCTGCCGTCGCGACGATATGGGCAGGTAGTGTTGGTGTACATGTACATGCTGCTGCCTTCAATGTCACGGATGAGAATGGGGAACTTGCTCACCCTGTCACTGTTAAACAGGTTGGTATATCCCTCGTTGATGGGGGTGAGGCAACCCTTACGGACCGGAATTTCGCAGTCCGTCAGCGTCACATAGGTGTAAATGTCATCATCTGTCAATGCCGACATGCGCATGGACTTGACCGGGATTTCGCCCGCCTTGGACTCCAGCACCATAGACGCAGTCACGCCGTAGATGGTATAGCGCGCGGGGTTTTCTTCTTTCTGCACGGAGGCCCCGTTCAGCAGCAGCCTTACGAAGCTTTCCGGCCGCAGGACATTGTCCTCGGCCGAGGCGGTCCTGATCCGGAATCCGTATTTCCCGTCCAGGCTCTCCACATAGGCCGTTTCGTCACTTGCGGCATAGTCAATGTAATTCATTGCAAGGACGGCGTTTTCGCCGACGTTCCCGGACTCCGGACGGCTCACGACGTACCCCTCAATGCAGTAATCGTCGGCAATCATGCTTCCGGCGGTAGTGGCCATTTCCCGAATCTGGGGGAAGGTCTGGAGTTCGCCGATAAGATTGTCGGAAGGTGCCTGCGTTACCTGTATAGTGAAAACGCGTTCCTTTTGCCAGCCGTCAGTATAAGACATACGTATGCGGGCCCGCCTTACGTTTTGGGGATCAGGATTGTCCGTCGTAGTCAGTTCCAGCTTATCCTGCGAAAGGTTTACGGAACCAATCCAGTTTTCTCCGTCTATATAAACAATACTATGACGGACTTTCCCGAAATCTACATTCCCCTCCACCGGCAGGACGGAGGGTTCTGTGCTGCCGTTATAGACAACCATGCTGGTCTGCGGGAAATCCAGCCATTCTTCCATTCCGCCTTTTTGCTTTATGGTGACGGTGTCGCGGCGGGTATCGGTGCTCAGTTCCACGCGCCCCAGCCTTGGAAAACCGTCGTTATAAAGGTAGTCCAGCGTTATCGTGGCGTCTGAGTCAAATGCCGTTGTGGCGGCGGACAGCCATTCGCCGCCCTCCAGCACGCTTACCCGCCCGGATTTGTTGGCATAGACGGGAAATGTAAGGCGTCCCATGTCGGAGCCCACGGTGAATTCCTTGTCAAGGGCCCCCAATTCGTCTCTCTGCAGGTATTCTGCGTCGTCCAGTTTGCAGGAGCAGACAGCCAGCAGCAACAACAATAACAGGATTTCTTTTTTCATTATGCGGGATTTTGCGTTATAAAGAGTTGTGCGGTGATTTTGTCGTTGCGGGCGTCGCTGTGGCTCAGGGTTACGGTCGCCTTACGGGCGGCGGCGCCGGTATTGGGGCTCATGGAAAGCTCCAGGCTGGTTTCCGTGAAGGAGACATTCGTAATCCAGGCGGCGTCTCCCTCCGGATAGGAAACCGAGGCGACCACTTCTGCCATATTTTCTTGTATGTTGGTGCTCAGGATTACCTTGCAGCTGCTCACATCCGCACCCACACTCAAGGCCGAGGGATTCAGGGATATGAAAGGTGAGGAAACGCCGGACGCCTGTACGAGGACCAGCGTATCCTTTGCGCCTGCGGTTTCAAAGGCGATGGCAACCTTGCGTGCACGTCCGTAATTGTCGGCATAGGCGAACCTGACCTCGGAACTGCCTGTTCCCGAGAGCCTGTCCAGTGAGGCCCAGTCCACCGGCGTTACAAATTTTGCCTTCCAGGCCGTATTGCTGAACACGATTACCGGAGTAATGCCGTTCTCCGCGGATAATTCCACCAGGCGCGACTGCAGGCCGAGTTCCTTTTCAAAAGGGTCCCGCTTTGCACAGGAGAAGAGGGCGGTCGCAAATAGTACCGTTACAATTAAATGCTTATAGTCCATATTGTTTATATGCGTCATTGTTCAACTTATACCCGGAGGCAACTACCTGCTGGTCCGGAATGGGGTAATACTCATGGCAGGGGCGGATATTCTCCTGGACATCCGTGTAAGTGTTGTACTGGTTGGTCAGTTTATACCAGACGCCCCAGCGGACCAGATCGTACTTGCGCTGGAATTCTCCAAAGAGCTCCCTGGCGCGTTCCTTGCGGATTTCGTCCATCAATTTATCCTTGTTGCCGAATGCCCCGTGCGCGGGCAGCCCGGCGCGGGTCCTGACTTCGTTCAGGCAGGCGACAGCCTTGTCATATTCTCCCAGTTCGTAATGGCATTCGGCCATCATCAATACGGCATCTGCATAGCGGAATACCTTGTAATTATTGGAGTCGTTGGAGGCATACATCATCGGGCACCAGAATTTAGGGCCCATCCAGGTACGGGAGAAACGGTGACCGTTCCAACTGCTCACCATGTTGTTGTCCCGCCTCAGATCACCGGCAGCCGCCGGCATCACCGAATTGGCAAAATAGGAGGTTGGCCGCAGGGGGCTCCACGCAACGGCTTCATTCCCGAGTTCCGGGATGTCCACTCCGTCGTAAGTGTAGCTGTCTCCGGCGCGGGGATGGGGCATACATATGCTGGCGCAGTTGGATGCGTAATTGATACCGCCCTTTTCATAGGCATGCTGAATCTCGAAAATGGATTCGGCGGTATTCTTGCAACGGAACGGGATGTCGTCCAGGGAATACTGGGCAAGATCGCCATAAATGCTGTGCAGATTCTCCAGGGCCGACAATGCGCCCTGCCAGTCCTTGTTCCACATCTGCATCTTGGCTATCAGCATCCAGGCCATCGCCGCGCCGCAACGGTTTCCGGGCTCGGCAGAAGTGGGAATCTGCTTCATGCGCGGGGCGAATTCCGACAATTCTTCCACAAGGGATTTCCGCGTTTCTGCTGCAGACATTCTAGGGAGCGAAGAAATTCTCGTGAGGTCTTCGACGGTATTGACATAGTCCCTGTAAAAAGGAACGTCGCCAAAAAATGAAGTGAGCAGGTAATAATAGTACGCACGCAGGATTTTTGCTTCACACAGGGGTGCGAATACTTCTTCCGGCGCAAGCCGCGAATGCTCCATGCCGTAGATGGCGCAGTTGGCGTTGCGTATGCCTATATAGCATTGCGGCCAGATGGTTTCACCCACGCCGCTGTTTGCGGGCGAAATGAGAAGCCGCGCATCCACCTGGGCGGAGCCGTTGGCAGACGCCAGGTCGGTAGTTCCCTCCACGGCTATCATATACTTGAATGTATAGATGCTCTTCAGGGGAATATAGGCACTGTTGACGGCAGTCTGGCACTGTTCCACCGACTGGAAAAAGTCTCCTGGCGAAACGATGCTGCTGGTGTCTTCGGTGAGGCAGGCTGTCGCCATCGAAGTTATACAGAGGATGGCAGCAAGACGGATTGTATTTTTAACAGTAACCATAGGGTTAATATCTCAATTGAATGAAACCGATGATTGTCCTGGCCTTGGGATAAGCGCCAAGGTCCATGCGGCGCAGCGTGGAACCGTCCGAGGAAGTGGATACGTCCGGGTCGAATCCGTTATAGGCCTTCAGCAAAAACAGGTTTTCTCCCGATACGCCGAATGTAACGTCCTTCAGGAACTTTTTGCGCACGTTCCAGGTATAGGACAAAGTGACGCTTTTGAGACGGAGGTAAGAGGCGTCGTGCAGCTGCCGGGTACTGTGCACGTCCTCGTCAAATATGCCGGCACGCGGCAGGTTGGATTCCGGGTTCTTGGTGGGATGCCATGCATTCACCATATACGTGTATTGGTTGGTGCGCTGGGAGCCTGCCATGAACAGCTCGGAATAGTTGAAAATCTTTCCGCCGAGGGAATAGGAGAGATAGACACCCAGCGTGAACTTACCTATGACGAACGTGTTCTGCAGACCGCCATAGACAATCGGGTCGGCGTTGCCGAGATAGGTGAGATCCTCGCTGTTGAGCACGCCGTCATGGTTGCGGTCCACATAGACAGGGTACCCAAGGGACGTGCTGCCGTTTCTTGACACTACGGCGTGGGTGACTTTGTTGCGTTCGATTTCTTCCTGGTTGTGCCAGACGCCGGCGGCCTGGAAACCCCAGAGCGAGTTGATGGGGTATCCTTTCACATAGCCGTACATCATGTAACCGGTGGACGGAGCGGCATACGCCATGATGAAATTCTCTCCGCCAATGTCTTCCACACGCTGCGTGTTGTGGGAGATGGTGAACGAAGTGTTCCATACAAAACCTCGTTTGACGATATTTCTGGAGTCGATGGACAGTTCAAGCCCCTTGTTGGAGGTTGCGCCGATATTGGCGAGACGGCTTGAATAACCGGACTGCTGTGCCACCTGGACATAGAGGAGAAGGTCCGAGGTATAGGCGTAATAGGCTTCGGCCGTGAAATTCAGGCGGCTGTTGAAGAAGGAGCCGGTAACAGCCAGGTTCGCCAGGTCCGTCTTCTCCCAACGGAGGTCGGGAGAAACAATCCTTGACGGATAATAGGAGACCGGCTGCTGGCCATCGAACAGATATCCTCCGGTAGTGGAAGACAGGGCCGCCAGTGAGCGATATACTGGGATGGCGTCGTTGCCGGAGCGACCATAACTCAGTTTGACGGACAGTTCATCTACGGAAGCCACATTCCTCATAAAAGGCTCGTTATGGATGTTCCAGCGCAAGGCCGCGGAAGGGAAAAAGCCCCATTTGTTGTTAATGGCAAAGTTGGAGGCTCCGTCGGCGCGAGCCGTGAGCGTAAGGTAATAGCGCTTCCTGTAATCGTAATTGATTCGGCCAAAGAAAGAAAGCGTGTGCTTGTCCGTTTCCGCTGTGCCGGCGTTGTAGGTGTTTTTGTCCAGTACGGCGTTCATGTTCTTCCATTTGACGGCATCTACCTGGTATCCCTGGCCGGAAAGGGAGAAGTTGCTGCTGACGAAAGAATAGAGGGAAGAGCCCGCCATGATGCCCAGATAATGCTTTCCGCCGAATTTGCGGTTCCAGTTGAAAGTGTTGTCCCAGGTAATCTTGTTCTCGTTGTAGTACTGGCGGGTGGCCGATCCTCCCTGTCCGTCACTCCTGCTGGGAAGCGTAGAAGGCCAGTATTGGTACATGTTGCGGTCAAAGCGGAAGAAGGAAGCCTGCGTTTTGATTTCCGTATGATCGTTAATTTTGGCAATTGCGTATCCGGCAATGGTAAACATGCTGCGGAGCGCATTCTTGGTGGATTCTTTTATATGATAGGTGGGAAGGGTTATCTTTGCACCGGTGGTGTTAAGCGGATTCACTACGGCATCCGGAGACATGAGCGGAGAGAGGTAGATGGCTGAATTGTATAGCCCCGTACCGCCCACCGAAGCAACATTCTCGTCCGTGTTCCTGTAGTTGTAGGACAGGCGTATTCCGGCATTCAGCCACTTGAACAGATCCGTGGAGGCATTGAAGCGGCCGATGAGGTCCCTTACGCCGCTGTTTTTGATGATGCCCCGGTTGTCGGTATGGTTGAACGACGCATAATACTTGGTCTTGCCCATCATTCCGCTGATGGAAATCTGTTCGGAATTGTAGGGGGCCACCCGGGTAATCTCATCAATCCAGTCGGTTCCTTTTCCGAGGGAATACGGATCGGCAATGGCGAGTCCGCTGACAGGCGTGGTGATGCTCCTGTCCCCGTACATAACACCCAGCTGGGCAAATTCGTTCCAGTAATTGGCGAACTGGGTTGCGTTCATGATGTCCAGTTTGGACGGTAGCATGGACACGCCTCCGCTGAACTTCGCGGTTATGCTCACGTTACCGCTCACGGCGGCTTCTTTTGTCGTTATCAAAATGACGCCGTTGCTGCCTCTGGCACCGTAAATGGCCGTCGAGGAGGCGTCTTTGAGAACCGAGATAGACTCGATATCGGCCGGATTAATCTCGTTCAGGTCAGTTACGGCATCAATCACGCCGTCCAGCACAATCAGGGGCTCGTTGGACGCGCTGATGCTTCGGGTGCCGCGGATACGGATGGATGTACCTGCGCCGGGGTCTCCGGTGGTGCTCATAATCTCCGCACCGGCAATCCTGCCCTGCAGAGCCTGATCTATGCCTGTAATTGCAGACGAACGGACATCGCCCATTTTCACGTTGGCAACACTGCCCGTAAGGTCCGATTTACTTACACTTCCATAACCCACGACAACCGACTCGTTCAAGCGGGTGGCGCTGCTGGGCTGCATCACGATGTCGATGATATGCTTGCCCTCCACTGGAACCACGGCATCGTCATATCCCAGGAAATAGGCAGTCAGAATGTCGGTTGGAAGACACGCTATGCTGAACTGTCCCTTGGAGTCGGCGGTCACGGTGGTACGGACCTGTCCGTCAACACTTGGCTTCGCTACAATAATGGCCGACGGAAGCGGCTCTCCGGCTTCGTCAGACACGATACCGCCCACGGTGATGTTCTGCGCCCATGTGGCCATGCTGCACAATAGCAGAAGAGGCGTCAGTAAAATGCTTCTCTTATTCATCTGATTCAGATATTCCGGTTATTCCGTTGCTCTCAACGGGAATTTCGTATATGGACACACTGCCGATTCGTATGACGGATGATAACTCGGCGGGCACGGAGAAACTGACGGTGCTTTCAGAACTGAAAACCCGGCCTCCGTTGTTTATATGCAGTTTGAAGAAGTTGTCCGCGCCGAACGTCTCGCCAGCCTGAACGTCCAGTTCATAAGAAGAACGGTTGATGTCCACGAAGCTGGCGCCGCCGTCCAGGCTCACGACAAGGGGAAAGAGCCCGGCGTTGCCCGGGAGCGGATCGGCTTTGGCATTAAATGATATCCAGGCATCCTGGATGGAACTGATTCCCTCCAACGTCCCGCTGGTCCATGTTTTTCCGGGCGCGACGGCGAGTTCGTTGCCGGAGAAAGTCTTCTGCCAGATTTTCTTATAGCCCTGGCGCACGGAAAGAAATGCGCCCAGATAACTGTCTGGAGATACAAAGCAAAGGGAACCGGAGCGAAGATCCAGCGTATTCCCAAGCGGTTTTGCCGTATAACTGACGGTATATTCTCCCGGAGCATCCCTGCGAATGTCCGAGATGGTGAACCAGTCTTCAGTCAAGCCTTGGGCCTGCTTGTAGAAAATCTCCACATCTTCTTCCGCGCGAACGGTCAGACTGGACGACTCTCCTTCAAGAGGGACATAGACGGTTTTTTGTATAGACGTACCGTCGGCAGCGGTTACATAGATGCGCCCCGGGGCGGCATTCTTTTCCGCGCAGGAGCAGAGCAGAGCCGCGCATGGCAACAGGGCTATAGCCATTTCTCTTATTCTCATTTTATCTTTTTTAGGTTGATGTCCATCATGATAGGAAGGTGGTCCGACGGATTATAAAAGTTTGAAACACCGGAATAGACAGGCTTTGTGTAAGCGTCCCTGATAGTCTCTGCATAGGTAATGGCCTTGAGAACCGGTTTGGTAACATAGATATAGTCAACACGGGCCTGCCCATAAGTTGAAGACACAAAGGTTCCCGGGTACATTTCGGCAATTACATCATAATAATAAGGTGCGGTATCTTCAATGTAATTGTGGGTGAGGAAGTCTTCACTGGCGTCCGACCATTTGTATTTGAAGTTGTCTTTCCTGGAGCGGGAGTTGAAGTCCCCCATCATCATCCAAAGACCTTTTCCCGGATTGTCAACCGTCCTGACGGTATGGTTCAGTATCCACTCCATCTCCATCCTGCGGTATTTCTCGCCGCCGTAATTCCGCTTTGACTCCTCCCGCTGCTCTTTGGGAATTCCCCTGTAATAGCCGAACGGCTGCAGGTGCAGGGTTACAATATTGAATTCCTTCCCCTCAATGACAATCCGCGCCCAGCCGGCCCCGTGCTGAACCACAGAATCCGGCTTCTCCCCGATAAACTGGCCAACCGTGTCTATGGGGTATTTGGAGGTGATCACCTGCGGGAATGCATCCCTTTTACCGGAAACGAACATATACTTGTGGCCGTATCGCTGCATCAGTTCCTGCCATCCACCATGGAAGAGATACCTTTCTTCCGGCGGAATGGACTGGCTGGTGCCGGTAACCTTGTGGTCTTCCGCTTCGCACCACACGCAGATATCGGGGTTCTTGTCTTTCACCCAGTTTACGAAGCGGTCATAATTGTCCCCTTGTCCGTCCCACATTCCATTCTGAATGTTCCAATAAAGGAGGCGGATGGTCTGTTCTTTTTTGCCGGCTCCAATGTTCAGGAAGGCCACGATGCAGATGGCGGCCGGCAGGAATAATCTGGATAGTGTTGCTTTCATAATATCAGTAGGCTAAGTCCACCATAAGCGGACGATGGTCGGAAGGAATATAGAAGTTGGAATAGCCGGAAAAAACGGGGGCGGTCCACTGAGTGGTGATGACGCCGGCATCCTGCACCCTTGCATAGGATGCGGCATCCATATAAATATAGTCAAAGCGGGAGTAACCGAATGTGGTGCTGACATAATTGCCGGGATACCGGGTAGCCATTAAATCTACCAGCGAGGTCTGTTCGGCGATATAGTCATGTACAGCATATTTGGGCGAATTGTCTTCCAGGTCCATGAAGGCGCTGTCTTTTCGCGAGTGGGAGTTAAAGTCGCCCAGCACGAACCAGCCGCGGCCGGCAGGCCACTGGTTATTAAGCACCGTGCCCTCCATAATCCTTGTTATTTCCCGCAAGCGTTCAGCATCCTGCTCGGCATAAGGATTCAGGTGCAACGTTACAAAGTAGCAGTCTCCGTCGGGAGTATTTACCTTGAACAGGCCCGCTCCATGAAGGATGGGCTCTTCATTGTCGATATACCCCAACTGAAGCAATTTGTCCACCGGATATCGGGAAGTCACAACCTGCGGGAAAGCCTCTTTGTCCCGCCGGGAAATTCCAACGTAACTGTGCCCGTACCGCTTCGCCAGTTCCAGCCAATTGTCCGGAAGATAAGAAGGGGCTTCCAGGTCTATCCATACGTCAGAATTGCTTTCATAGTTGGTTTTGGCTTCGCACCAGACACATATATCGGGAGAATACCGGTTCACAAAATCCACAAAACCATTGTAATCGTACTGATTGGCCCACATGCCGTTCTGGATGTTCCAGTACAGTATCCTAAGCCGTCCCTGCGCCGTCCAGCTGCCGGGAATCTCCGTGACGGTAATTTCATCCAGGTAAAATCCGTGGTTGCCGGCTTCTGCCGATGCGCCTTGCCACTGGAGCATGGTTGCATCCGTGCAGTTATCAATAAGCACCCTGACGGTTTTCCATTGTCCGCCGCCGCCCAATGTCTCTTTGTCCAACGTCAGGGTGGAAGTGGTCCGCTTCAACACTGCCAGGGACGTCTCACCCTTGACTCCGTCCAGATACCAATCCCGTATGATGGCCGAACTGCCATTCGCAAGAAATTGGACGGCATCATTGGCCGCCGGATCCATACAAAGGCGGAAGGTGACTTCGATGTTTTTTACCGTGCCTATTTTCTTCAAGGGGTATAGTGAAAAAATGCCCCGGCCGTTACTTCCGGTGCCCACCGAGATGTATCCGGGACATTCCCGGCATCTGAGCATATACATATATTCATCAAAACCACGACTATGGACATACGAGTCAGACATGCTGTGGTTTTCGGAGACCGGACTGGCATTGTCCTGGAAGGTATATTGGATGAATCCGGAGCCGGGGAAAGAGGCCTCTACCCTGTTCCGGGCATATTCATAACCCTCCAGACTGTCATCCCCACTCAGGGCAGGGGCATACGGGAAGGGATAAAGACCGCCATTCCCACCCACAGGGTCTCCGCCCCAAGCGCATAGATCGAAGCCCTCGAACCAGAGCAATCCCTGCCTGGCGCTCCCATCCAGCCTGTAACTCCGGATTATGCCGGGTTCCAGTTCAATGTCACCCAGCTGCGCCTCTATATAATTATGGTTGCGGTCAACAGCGCGAACCTTTACATCCGTGAGCGTATGGCCAAAAACAATGAGGGGATAGTGGCCGGAGGGGTTTTCAGACACACCCGTACAGTTGAGTACCAGCTCTTTGGCTGTGCCATAGAAAAGAAAACGGTTGTCTGAACGGCGCCAAGAAACCGTTCCGCATACCTCGGAGGAAGAAGATAGCTTTAAGGAGATTAATTCTTCCGGGACAATGAAATCAAGCACAGCATATGGCGGACGAAAATCCAGATAATTGCCCGTAGAGGAATCCGTGATGGCACAACAGGGAATGCCTGTCAAGTCTGTCTTCCTATGCAGGGACTGCATGCCAGGAATCAGGATATCGCTGGCCGGGTCTTCACCGAACCACCGGAAAGTGTCCGCCTTCTCAAGGAGATAGGCCACATTGACACCAAAAGGAGAAGGCTCGATGTCCACGAACCAGGTTCCCGATTGGGCGTCCTTTTGGGGAGCATAGTCAATCCCGTTCACAACAACGGTTTTGGATGACAGCTCCATCGGGTACAACGCTTCCGTAAAAATTGATTCGTCGGCCGCAAAGCGGATGGACATTCTGACTTTTCCCTTTTCTAAAGGAATCTCTTCCCCGTCATGAGCCGCAGAGCTCTCTGCTTTACGACTTTCAGGAGAGCAGGCCGGGAAACACAAAATAGCAATAATAGCTAAGCCCGGAAACAATTTATTAAAGGTCTTGGCCAATTTAGTTTCAGTTTTTTCAAAAGTAAAGTTACGCATAATCCGCATGAGAAGTTCTACTCTCAGCTTGTAAAGTAGCGAAAAATTATTGAAAATTTAGATTATTTACTTGTATATAGAATAGTTATAGTTTAACAATATGTATTAAAAAAGTAGTACCTTCTCTTTATAAAATTGGGCAAAATTTGTATTTTTGTTCCCCAAAACAGACTTTTATGCGGCACCGTTTATTTGTACTTTGCCTGATGGTTCTCTCCGCTTGTTCGGCCGCCCATCCTGAACTGGATGCTACGCTTGAAGAGGCGCTTGCAGCTTTGGACAGCGTCCTTGACAGCGCTGATATTTATGCAAACGAAAAAGAAGCCCATATCGATTCACTTCGCCAGTTAATTCCTTTCGCCAGGAATGACCGGCAGCTTTATGACATCTATGATTCCCTGTTCGACGAGTACGAAATGTGGGATTCTGATTCCGCCCTGTTTTATGCCCACCGCAAAGAATTGCTTGCCGAGAATCTCGGCACCCCCCTCCTGATAAACGATGCCACGGCCGACATAGCCTCTCGCTATATAACGTCAGGCATGTATCTGGAAGCACTCGAACTTATCTCGAACACGGATAGGCGTACATCTTCATTCTTTCTTCAGGACCCCTCCAGATATTTGTTGTTATATGATATTTATCACAACCTTGTCATTTCCTTTAATGACAAGTATGCGCATAGCAAGTATCGGGAACTTGAGAGGGTTTATCTTGAAAAGGGTGTTCAAAACCTGGACAAAAACGACATTAACTACTTCATTTATTTGTCCAAATCGATGATAGCCGATGGCTCAAGCGGCCAACTTGTCATTATCTTGCGTAACAAACTCACAGACGGCAGACTGACTACCCACGACAAAGCCATTCTCCATTACTGGATGGGAACGGCCTATGAATCGATGGAAGATACCCCGAACGCATTCCTTTGTTACATCATAAGCGCCCGGGAAGATATTGCATGTGCCAACCGCGAGTACGGGTCTCTTATCCATGTGGCGCAGTTATGTCATGAATACGGCTTAACAGAACGTTCGTTCCGCTATATCAACAGATGCCACAAGGATGCCCTCATTGCCGACGCCAAAAGACGGCTGAATCAAATAGGCAAAAGCCTGTTCGATATCGGCCTGGCTTATGAGCAGCTATCCAAAAAGCAGAAGTCCGTGATTGTCTTTCTAAATTTCTCGTTAGTGCTTATTGCGCTGATGCTGGTAAATGCCATCGTGTGGCTTAAAGTCTATAACAATAAATTGACACACGCTTACAACGTAATCAGTGACAATATGAGCGCCATCGACGAGGCCACGAGGGCCAATAAAGTGTATCTGGCGCGGTTTTTCTCCATGTTCTCCAATCATATCGACGCGCTTGAACGGTATCGTTCGAGACTCCGCAAACTGGCCAAGCAAATGGACATGGACGCCATGCAACAGGAGCTCCGCTCAGATATATTCATCGACGAAGAGCTTTCTAACATGTATGATGTCTTTGACAAGACGTTCCTTGGACTCTTTCCTACTTTTATTGAGGAGCTAAATGAATTGCTCCGTCCGGAGGCGCGGATTCAGAAGAACCCGCAGGATGGAAAACTTACCAATGAAATCCGAGTGCTTGCCCTGATAAAACTGGGCATGACAGAATCACGGCAAATAGCCAATTTTCTCAGGCTCTCTACCACAACGGTCTTCAATTATCGGGTGAAGTACCGAAACGCAGCCCTGCACGACCGTGATACTTTTGAAGAAAGTTTGAGGGCCAACACCCGCACAAGGCTATCACTAAGATAGCAAAAAGGTCTGTGAAATAGCCTTTTACGCTACCAGATATTCTCCCACGGTCATGCTGTCGCGGTCAAACTGTACGCCTACCTTCACCACGCTCCGTCCGGCGGTCTCATAAGGAAGGGCAT
>DFFY01000099.1:443-3162 GCA_002371115.1 Bacteroidales bacterium UBA3764 | reverse complement strand
CTCCTTTACCAATAATATACGAAAAAGTGAGAATAAACGGAAATATAAAACATGAAACGGTTTGCTTTCTTTTTTAGCATGATGATTGTTATGACACTCACAGGGTGTGATAACAACGATCTTGATGTTACGGATAACACCAAAGAAGACTCAGAGGAGTTCATCATCCCCCATACTGTTCTCAGCATGGAAAGTTATTCTCCCGACGATTTTTGCGATAGAGTCCACAGCAATAAATTCATGCAGAATCAGCTAGGGGACAATGAGACTGCTAATAAAATCCTTTCTGGAGCCATTAAGACTTTGGTCGAACTACGAAAGCCCCAAATGGACAAGACCTTTGCCAAACAGTCAGCAAACAACAGCGGCTGGCAGGTACAGACGTGCACTTTCAGCTACGAGAGTGTCTCGGTCAGCGGAAAACCCATCACCCTGTCTGGACGCATCACCTTCCCCTATGCCAAGGATGGCAGTGGACACAAGGTGAAATCGCTGTCACTCTATGTGCATTATTTCCTTGATAAAGATGTAGTCCCGAGTCTTTCACTGTCACCTGTCGATTTGCGCTATCTGTTTGACTCGGCAGTCATTGAGCCCGACCTTGAGGGTTACGGGACGTCGGAAGACCGCCCTTACTGTGGATTCTCCATGCTCGCTCAGGCACGACAGACCGCTGACTGTATGCTGGCTGCTATCGAAATTCTGAAGGAGAATGGTGTGGAGCTCATTGAAGGTGGACACACCACGGGCTGGGGCTACTCGCTTGGTGGTCCGATAGTATTGGAGTTTGCCAGGTACTACGACAAGCAACTATCAGCCAGCCAACGGGAAAAAATCAACCTGACATCAGTATATTCCGGAGGTGGCCCATTCCTTTTAGACAGGATGATTCAACTTCTCAATGTTGACAAGAACCTTTATGCCAGGACTTTACGTTACCTCCCGCACTTCCTTAGCAGTATCCCGGAAGAGCAACTGGGCGGTTACCAGCTACGTGATTTCTTCCCCACCTGGATGCATGAGACGAAGGTAACTATTGACGGCGAGACCATGAGTTTCTTCGAATCGATGGTGAACAACAAGGTTTTTGGTTCAACATGGCCTTCGGAAGTGGGCTTAAGCCAGGATATACTCTACAACCACTTTGCTGCCGATATGTTTACAGCCGACTCCTTATTAGACCTGAGTCATCCCAAGACCGTGGCCCTGCTGAACGCAGTAAAAAAACAATACGACTGGGATGAATGGACGCCATCGGCCGACATTTACTTGACACACAACCCTAACGATAAGAACATTCCCTATCAACAAACGCAGGAACTCTATGAGCAACTTAAGCCATCAGGCCGGGTATTCTGGCGTAAGACTAGCGCCGGTCCGCTAGGACTGATTTGGGAAGCTCACCCTGCCAGCACCCTTATGTCCTGTATCTACGCTATACTGTACGAAGAGCCACAAGAAGCTTTCCGACGAGGTTTTTAGTTAGATCAGGCGACGGTTTTCTGATCTGCGAAAAGCTAAAGTAAACATAGTTGTTGAGGTCGTCTCCGAATGAGCATATTGTGAATTCTTTGTATCTTTGCTTCGGAAAAATTGATGGACATGAAAAAGATACTTTTAACCCTTACCCTGCTGGCCGGATGGGGCGGCGTCTCCGCCTTCGCTCAGTTATCCAATCTCTCCCTGGACGCCTGGTCCAAGGATGGGAAAGTATGGTCTCCCAACGCGGCCGGTGCCCGTTCCAAAACCTGGGACAGCGGTAACAAGGGAACCATTGTCCTCGGAAAGAACGTCACGGAACCGGAAGAGGAGTTCGTGGCGGTGAAAGGCCCCGGCAAACGGGCCGCCCGTCTTCGCAGTGAATTCATAGGCGTTGTAGGCATCGGCAAGTTTGCATCGGCCTGCCTGTATACCGGAGAGTTTGTCAAAGTGGTGGGAATGAAAGGCGCCCAGATGTCCTTCGGCGTCCCTTATTCCAAGCGTCCCACCTCCCTTCACGGCTATTACGCCTACAAGCCGGGCAAAATTGACTATGTCTCCAAGGAGCACGCCTCCAAGAAAGGCACCACAGACCACGGCCACATAGAGATTTACCTTACCAGCTGGAGCAAGCCCTTTATCATTGACAATGCCGAGGGCGTCAGCCTGAACCCCAAGGCGCCTTATGTAATAGGATACGGCGTACTGGAGCTGGACAAAGCTACCAACGGGTATGTGGAATTTGACATTCCCGTGGTTTACGTCTCTGACAAAACCCCTACTTATATAGGTATCATGGCTGCCTCCAGCAAGTGGGGAGACAGCTACACCGGCTCCACGGGCAGCATCCTGTACGTGGACGAGCTGGAAATCCGCTAGAGATCCACCATCGAATGAGAAAACATCTTGCCCTCATCGCCGTGCTGCTGACAGCCGTCTTCGGCGCCCACGCACAAACCGGAACCTGGTCTGGAAAAATAGAGGTTCAGGGAATGAAACTGCCGCTCGTTTTCCATCTGAACGAAGAGAATCCCACGATGGATTCCCCGGACCAGGGAGCCCGCGGCATTCCCATTGCGGTGGAGCGGGATGCTACAGGAAAAATTACCATCAAGATTTCTTCCATAGGCGCCACCTACGAAGGCCAGTGGACGTCCGGAGAAATTGTGGGAACTTTCAGGCAGTGGGGTACCTCCCTTCCGCTGACCCTTGTCCCTGGGGAGGAAAAAGTGAACCGGCC
>DFFY01000099.1:0-309 GCA_002371115.1 Bacteroidales bacterium UBA3764 | reverse complement strand
GGGCACACTGGTCCTTCCTGCCGGCTACACAAAAAAAACGCCCGTTCTCATTATGGTCACGGGAAGTGGCTTGCAGAACCGGGACGAGGAAATCTTTGAGCACAAGCCTTTTGCCGTCATTGCCGACGCCCTGGCCCGTGCCGGGATTGCCACGCTCCGCTACGATGACCGTGGCTTTGGGGAGTCTACCGGAGACATCATCAACTGCACCACGGAGGATCTCAAGAACGACGCCCTCTCCGGCATCCGGCTTCTGAGAGAACGCTTTGACAAAGTGGGGGTTATCGGTCACAGCGAAGGCGGCACCAT
>DFFY01000058.1 GCA_002371115.1 Bacteroidales bacterium UBA3764 | reverse complement strand
AGCGTAAATGCTTGGGGAAGTAACGGTATCGTAGCGGAGTTCCCGCTTGTCGATCCTGCCAACGGACATGAGTACGTTGACCTGGGCCTGCGTGCCGGAGGTAACAAGATTCTCTTCGCTACCATGAACATCGGTGCTTCTTCTCCGGAAGAATACGGCGACTACTTCGCCTGGGGCGAGACGTCGAAGCGTTACACCAGCATCAGCGGCAACAGCGTAGTCGGTGGTTCCTTTACCTGGGCTAACGCTCCTTATCACACTGGTAATGATATGGTACCCGGCTGGAGCAAATACATTCCTACCGGCAAGGAATCCTACACCGTATCCGGTACTGCTGACAATAAGCTTGTTCTCGACGCCTCCGACGACGTTGCATCCGCCCTCTGGGGCGGCAGCTGGCGTATGCCTACCGCCGAAGAACTCTGCATGCTGATTAACGGCGACGGCACCAGCACCGACTACGATGAAGCAGACAACGTTACCTACTCCTGGACCGACGACTACAACGGCACCGGCGTACATGGTTACATCATCACCGGTAAAGGCTCTTTCTCCTCGGCCTCGCTCTTCCTCCCGGCTGCAGGCTTCTGCTACGACACGGGCCTGGACGGCGCTGGGAGCGGCGGCAACTATTGGTCCCGCTCGGTGTACTCGGACGGCCCGAACAACGCCTGGAACCTCTATTTCCACGACGGAGTCGAATACTACATGGACTACAACGGCCGTTACCACGGTCGATCCGTCCGGCCCGTCCTCGTCCTGCCCCTCTAGTGCGCGTTTGCGCGTGTGGCGCGTCAGAACTCACCAGGTCCCTGTTGGGACGCGAAAGAACAAAACACGTCATACGCAGTGAATCAGTAACCAAGCGAAGCCCGAAGGGATACGGCAGGCCCAACAAGGGCCAAGCCAATCCCGAACACGGGCTTCGCTTTAACATAAACAAATCAGTATCATGGCTGAAAAATTGAAAGAAGTCCTTAAGGTTGAATTTGACCGTGACACCCCTGAAAGCAGAAGGAAAATATTCCTTTTCAGGGATGGTTCGTTTCTTAGACCTTATGAAATCTCCTGCTGGATGTTTCAGCGTTTCATCTTTGACGGATACAAAGTCTCCTGCAGGACATATAAAGGCTACAAAGACCCTGTTTGCTTGATTGGTTTTCCTCCGGCTTCGCTAAAAAAGCTCCTATCCGCAGAAAAATGTAAAGGTATCCAGCAAATCGGAAATCCAGAAGAAACACTGGAGACAGAAGCGGACCCTATTGTCGAACTCATCCTTCCAGAAGAACTGATGCCCGAAAGTTATCCGGCCGACCTCTTCCTGGAAGACTATAAAGCATGGAAAAAGAAACAGAAGGTACAAACCACAGAACTCGACACTCTTCCAGGTGAACAACAAACACCACATCAGAAAGTGACAATGACGAATATTATTCAAGATTTGTTGGCTTTCCCTCTGGAAAAGAAATCACCGCTTGAAGCCTATATGTTCTTGAGTGAAATACGAACTAAAGCAGCTTCAATCTTCTAAACCCAACCAATAATAACAGCTCTTTGATATTTACCCAACGGGACCTCGGTTTTATCCGATGAGTTCATAGGCAGTCTTGTCTACCTGTCCCTTACGGTGGCAGGCGGTCCAAAAAAAGCAACGTCCGCGTGGGCGATCGCCGAAAGGCCCTCACCCCGGGTCATCTGAAGACTGCCGTCAATTGGGGTTGCTCTTTCTCCTCGGCCTCGCTCTTCCTCCCGGCTGCAGGCGTCTGCTACGACACGGACCTGAACGACGCTGGGAACAACGGCAACTATTGGTCCCGCTCGGTGAACTCGGACGACCCGAACAACGCCTGGAACCTCTATTTCAACGACGAAGACGACTACTGCATGAGCTACGACGACCGTTACTTCGGTCAGTCGGTCCGGCCAGTTCTAGGTTATTCCTGAGTAGGCGGCCTAGTGTCTTAATTAGGCTATCCGCAATTTTAGGTTGAGAATATCGTAATTGACATTGTCTCTGAAAGGAGGGGTTTGGTTGGAAACGACCATTCCTCTCCTTATTGTATTTAGACTCCACACTGCAAAATTTTGGGTGGTGTTTTGATGATGCGTCTATCAGGCATTCGATAACTCTTCGATGAAGCCGTCATAGCTCCTTTCGGCGCTTTCCGCAGAAACAGGAGCCTTCTTTCCGCTTTGCTGTTCCGGAAGAATCACCAGGGTCCCGGGACGGAAGTAATTATTGACCGCATAGATCTCATTGTCACAAATGTCAATCAGATTTGACGTAGCAGAGCTCATGGACGCTGCAATGTTGCGCCATCTTCGTCCGTGCGGAGATGTGTCGATGATATTCATCTCGGTTATGTATTGATGACACATCTCATGAATGAGGATGTTTTCAAACCTGGATTGAGGGAGAATGTAATGATTGTTAATGTTGAGCAGCATGGTTGACGGGACCCAATATCCCATGAACCGTCTGGAAGGCTGAACCGTCAACTCCGGACGCGTCAGACGCACCCCGTAGAAGACATTCTCAAAGACCTTGGAATAATAGTCCCACCACTGGCCGATATCGTTCGTATCAAGCACAATAAGGCGCTTGCGGTCTTCCGCCGTGAGCTTAGCATTGCCAGCCTCGTCGCGTTTCTTGAACCGCAGCTCCAACTCCGCTTCAATGGACCATTTGAGGGAACCGAAAACATTCCCGTCTTCGTTGAGCCATAAAAGGTAATTGATGGGGACGTCCTCCAGTCTCCATCCCTTGTATTGTCCGAAAGGCATTATTGCTGGCATATATCAGGTGTTTTACGGATTCTTGGGGAATAAAATATCTGAAAAAAAGACACAGTAATTAGCTGCTACAAAAGACGGTAAATAAGCCCTCGTCTCCCTAGGAAGCAGGTCGTAGATATCCCATACGTCCTTTGCGCCTCCGCTCTTGACAATAGCCTTCCGGACGTTTCCAGAACCGCAGTTGTAAGCCAGGACAGCAAGGTCCCACGAGCCCAGGCTTCTCTTCAAGTCCCGAAGAACCCTTGCCGCAGCGTCCGTGGATTTCCTGACGTCGCCTCGTTCGTCCATGTCGCCATCAACCCGCAGGCCATACTGGCGAGCCGTCTCCGGCATGAGCTGCCACATTCCGTATGCGCCGGCTGGAGATAGCGCCTTCCTGCTGACCGCAGACTCAACAATACATAATGCAGCCAACTGCTCCGGCACCCCATATCGACGGAAGGTCTCCTGGAAGAGTGGAAGGTGGGAATAATAACGCCGAAGGATACCCGGCATGATCTGTCGGCGGCCAATGGTGTATTGATCGATGTATGCGCGAAACATTTCATCATAGCTCAGTGAAAGGAAAGGGATGGTTGACATGACCTCCTTCTGAAAGGCCATGTCCTTGGCGCCGGTGCTCATACCAAAGCCGGAATAAACATCGCTGTCGTCCTCCTTTTCATCGCCTATCCCGGTTAGGGAATCCCAAAGGTCGAAGACATGGTCTCTTTCAAACTCATTAAGGGCCCGTCTTAATGAATCATTCTTTTGCTTGAGGTATATGTTTTCCATTCGCAGCCGTTCAATCTCACCGTTTCGCTGGGCATGGCAGCAAAGCGGGACACATACGACAACAAACATAGCCAAGAGGCCTCGACGAAAATCTGTTAAATTCATCATAGTACAAAGATAAAAAATTTTACACAATATAACGTATAGATGGCATATATAGGCTGTAATTCTTGCATAAATAAACAATATAGTCTTGTGCGATAAATGCCATTCTGGGCTAGCTGATTTTCCGTTTAAAAGGTTTGATTTTCCCACAAAGATTCTGTAGTTTAGTGGAATGTTACACCTCAACCAGAACGATTATGCCAAGACAATTTGACCCATCTCTCATCCCCGCATCAGACCCGATAGACCTGTCGGCCCCCTGCTATATTATCGTTGACAATATGCTTCAAGTTCATAACGTACCCACTTCGTCACCAGAAGTGACATCGATGTTGCGCTCGGGAGGGTTCGGATTTGACGCCCATACTTACAGTCTCTGCGCTCCGTATTCAGAGGAGAAGGAAAAATGGCTAAAGGAAGTGCTAGGCCTGTCCGGCCCCGTGGAAGAAAACGATGAACGCGTAAACTATGACTATGCCCGTGCGCTCAAGGCCCGCGTGGGTTCCGGTGAATGGACAAAAGAAGAAGGCAGGAGTCAGATACAGTGGTTCATCTGTTCACTTGTAGAAGACGGAACTGCCATAGAAATCCACGAGGTCACGGCCAGCAAAGGGAAAGCGCCGGACAGCCTCACCCTCTATCGAGAGCTTTCATCCTCCAGCGAGAAGGTTTCGTTCAATTCAGCCCTTGCCTGCCAAACTCCTCGTATCCATACCGGATATGTTAAGTCTATCTGGCACGACGATGAACCGGACTCCGAACAGGTCTTCGTCAGCATTGTCAGAATGGCCGAACAGTCTCCCATCACCGAGAGTATCCCCATTGAAGATATTGTCGAGCAGGAGAAACTGCTGGATTTCATTATTGCGAACCTTCTCGGGTAACTTGCAAAAAACTTGCAAATGGTTTTTTGATAAATATTAAAATACTATAAATCAAGAGGTTACATCGCTCGAAATCTTGGCTTCCCAAGCCGAAGGTCGCGAGTTCGAGCCTCGTATCTCGCTCAAAACATTTCTTTTTTGCTTTGCCCCAGAATCTGTGCAGGCAATGCTGAAAGCGTATTTGACCTTAAATAATTTAATGACGCACAAATAATCCTTTTGTATCTTTCCTGAAAAAATAGTATCTTAGCGGGACCAAGTACAAGATGTTATTTTTTCAGAGATGATAGTAAAAGCATTTGTCCTTAAACAGCATTCCATCGGGAAGATTGCAGGCTTGATCGGCCCTGGCACCATTGCCGTCATCCGGCCGCAGCGCACCATCGAGGGTATGTTCCGCGAAGCCATCCGCAAGACCATCCAGGAGAAGAAATCGGCCCTGGAGGACCTGGAGGCCATTCAGCAGTATTTCCTTTCCATGTCCATTACGCCTGCTTACAAAGAGCTGGTGGAAAGTACGGTGGACACCGTTTCCACCTACCTGCGGGAGGCTATGTACGTGCAAACGTCTGCCACGGCCATCGAAGATTACGTGATGGCCAAATGCGCCCGTCTGTGCGCGGAGGCGGTGAACCAGCACGTGCAGGGCAAACTGCTGGACGGCACGGAGCTCATGATTTGCACCAGCGACGGTAAAGGCGAGCAGCACTTTGACTGGACCGCCTCCGAGCGGCAAATCAAGGCGCGTTGCAAAGGCGAGGGCCCGCTGGTGATTTCCGGCGGATACGGCCGCCTCACTTCCGGCTACGTGGTGCGTGTGGGCAAGGACGGCGCCCACCTGATGGCCGCCCTCATCGCGGCGGTTCTCAAGGCCGATACCATCGAATTCCACGTGGAAGCCCATGGGGTGGAAGGCCTGAGTGCCATCACCTACGACGAAGCCGCGCATTATTGCGCATCGGCACGTGCCCCGTTCTCGTCGTCGGCCATCTGGCCTGCCAAAAATGCGGGCATCCCCATCCTGGTGAAGGATATTGAGGACGATATCTTTGAAGGCACGCTCATTTCTACCGGCTCCGCGCACAAGACCGCCGTGCTCTCCGACAAAGACCTGGACCTGATTACGGTCTATGGTACCGGCCTGCTGGGCCGTGTGGGTATGTCCGGCGCTATTTTCTCTGCGCTGGCCGCTGCGGGTGTCAACGTACGCTTCATTGCCCAGACATCTTCGGAGTATTCCATCAGCTTCGCCATCCGCTCGGAGGAAAAGGAACGGGCCCTCACGGCCATCCGCGGCCTGTTCAAGGACAATCCGCTGCTTCCCCTGGACGACGTGGTGGTGCTGGGCCAGGCGGTGGGTATCGTCACCGTGTTCGGCAGCCGCATGCGCAACCTGCCCGGAACGTCCGCGGCGGTATATGACGCGCTGGGGGCGGCCGGCATCAACATCATTGCCAGCGCCCAGGGCGGGGAAGAGCTGAGTATTTCCGTGGTGGTTGCCGCCCAGGATGTGGACAAGGCGGCCGGCCTGCTGCAATAAAAAAACCGGGGAGCTCCCCGGTTTTTTTATTTGATGATGCCTTCCTCCTTGAACACCTTGGTGAGGGCGTCCACGGCGCGGTCCACCTGTGCGCGGGTGTGCGTGGCCATGAGGGAGAAGCGGATGAGCGTATCCTGCGGGGCGCATGCCGGCGGAATCACCGAATTGATGAATACACCCTCGTCAAAGGCCCGTTTGGTGACGATGAAGGTTTTCTCCAGGTCGCGCACGTACAGCGGAATAATGGGGCTTTCCGTGTCGCCAATCTCAAAGCCGGCCTCCTTGAAGCGGCGCAGGGCGTAGTTGGTGACATCCCACAGGTTGGTGATGCGTGCCGGCTCCTTCTGGATAATGTGCAGGGCTTCCAGGGCGCTGGCCGTAGCGGCCGGCGTATCCGAAGCCTGGAAAATGTACGTACGGGCGGTGTGGCGCAGGTAATTGATGATGACGCTGTCTGCGGCGATGAACCCGCCTATGGCGGCCAGGCTCTTGGAGAAAGTACCCATGATAAGGTCTATCTCCTTGGTGAGGTGGAAGTGGTCGCAGACGCCGCGGCCCTGCTTGCCAAAGACACCCAGGCCGTGGGCTTCATCCACCATGATGACCACATTGTCATACTTGTGCTTGAGCTCCACAATCTCCGGCAGCTTGGCCAGGTCTCCTTCCATGGAGAATACACCGTCCACGACGATGAGTTTGACGGAGTTCTTGGGGCAGCGGCGCAGGCAGCGCTCCAGGTCCTTCATGTCGTTGTGCTTGTAGTGCATGCTCTTGGCGAAGGACAGACGGCGTCCGTCCACGATGGAGGCATGGTCGCGGTCATCGCAGATGATGAAGTCGTCCTTGGTGAGAAGTTGGGGGATGACTCCGCTGTTGACCGTGAAACCGGTGGAGAACACCAGGGCCTCGTCTTTCCCGATGAATTGGGCGAGTTCTTTTTCCAGTTGGACGTGCAGGTCCAGGGTCCCGTTGAGAAAACGGGAACCGGCACAGCCGGAACCGTATTTTCTGAGGGCCTCGATGCCGGCGTTGATGACGCGCTCGTCACCGGTGAGGCCGGTATATGCGTTGGAACCGAACATGAGAATCTGCTTGCCGTCCATGGTCACTTCGGTGCCCTGTTTGCTGGTAATCTGGCGGAAATAGGGATAGATACCCTTCTCCATCATCTTCTGGGGAAGGTCATATTTTGCCAGTCTGGCGTGTAAAAGTCCCATATTTTGTAGGTTTTAGTAGTCAATAAATCATGCAAAAGTACAAAAAAAAATTTTATATTAATGATTATAGGGATTTTTTCGTACCTTTGAGGGATTATTTTACAATATATGGAAGAGCGTAAACTGAATTTTCTGGAAGAAATCATCGAAAAAGACTTGGCCGACGGCAAAGTAGAGAGCATCATGACCCGTTTCCCTCCGGAGCCCAACGGCTACCTTCATCTGGGACATGCCAAAAGCATTTGCCTGAATTTCGGCCTGGCGCAGAAATACGGCGGAAAGACCAATCTCCGCTATGACGACACCAACCCCACCAAGGAAGACACCGAATATGTGGATTCCATCAAGGAAGACATCAA
>DFFY01000050.1 GCA_002371115.1 Bacteroidales bacterium UBA3764 | reverse complement strand
CGGGTTACCGGGCACTGGTGGCAGAGGGGGCGAAATTAAGCCCCTACAACTCCGTGTATTATGACACGCCGGAGCTCAGGATGTTCCTGGACCACCACAACCGGCGTTTGGTGCGGCAGAAGGTGAGGACCCGGATCTATGTGAATTCCGGGGAAACTTATCTGGAAATCAAGCGCAAGAACAACCACGGTCGCACCAAAAAGAAACGGATCCCGATCGAGGAGAGCGAGATGATGGAGTTCGCCGGCAATGCGGAAGCATGTGCCTATCTGGCCAGACACTCCTGGTTCACCGTAGGGGAGATCAGCCCCATCCTGTCCACTGCATTCAAGCGGATAACACTGGTCAACCCGAACCGGACTGAAAGGCTAACCATCGACACCAGCTTGTTTTTCCAAAATTTCCAGACCGGCAGAAAGGCCTCCCTGGAGGATGCCGTCATCATCGAGCTCAAACAGGATGGACACGCGGACAGCCAGATGAAGAAAATTCTGCTCAGCAACCGGGTTAAGCCTGTCCGCATCAGCAAATACTGCCTGGCAGAAACCCTTACGGACCCTTCCGTGAAGAAAAACCGCTTCAAGGTAAAGGTCCGCACCGTAGAAAAGACAATAAATAAAAAGATTCAAGTAATATGATTACCGCACAGGACTTCGGCGACTATACCCTTGCCGATGACAGCATCCTGGATGTACAGACCATCACAGATGCCATGATGACAACCACCCAGTCCCTGACCGAACTGGCAATCCGTTTCTTTGTGAACCTGGCTGCATGCTGGGTACTGGTCCATTGTTTCTATTACCGCAAAAGCCGCCGCCGGGACTATTATTTCACGTTTATGGTATTCTCGACGGCCATGCTCATGCTTTTGTATGTCATGGGCAGCGTGGAGGTGGGCGTAGGCCTTACCCTGGGCCTGTTCGCTATCTTCGGCGTCATCCGTTACCGGACAGAAACAGTGCCGATCAGGGAAATGACCTATCTGTTTGTGATCATCGCCCTGGCGGCCGTCAACGGCCTGGCTCCCGTGTACAAACTGGTAGAAGCCACGTCCGCCCATCCCCATTATGCACTCTCCTGGGGAACGGTTGGCATCATGGTCCTCTCCAATTTACTGGTCATCGCCCTGATCTGGGTGCTTGAAAGCGGGAAAGCGCTTAATCATACATCGGCCAAACTGGTCCTTTACGACCGCATTGAGCTGATTGTTCCCGAGCGGAGGGAGGAGCTGATTGCCGATCTGGAAAAACGCATCGGCCTGAAGGTGGAAAATGTGGAAATAGGCCACGTGGATTTCCTGAAGGATGCCGCTTTCATCAAGGTATATTATACCTTGGAAGACGGCAATACCGGTTCCATAGACAGCCTGACCCGGGCAAAGGATTATGTAGGGTAAGGAGGAAGAAGCAACGTTTAATGCACCAAAACGGCTTACAGGGATGCCACCAGAATTTCCTTGATATCTTTTTCTGTCAGAGGCACGTAGGCGTTCTCGAGTCCTTCATTCACGGCGATGTGGTGAGCCATTTCGTCCAGGCGCTCTTCGCCAATTCCCACTTCGCGAAGGTGCATGGGAATGCCAATGCTCTCGAAGAAAGCGTATGTGGCATCGATGGCTTTATTGGCAATCTCGTACCCGGGAAGGCCGGCATCTATACCGAACACGTTGACGCCGTATTTGACGAAACGCCCGAGGGTGCGGTCACTGAGGATATGGCGCATCCAGTGCGGAGTAATAATGGCCAGGCCCTCTCCGTGCGTGATGTCATAATAGGCGCTTAAGGCGTGCTCAATACCGTGGCAGGGCCAACCGCTTTCGCTATTGCCCAGAGATAAGATGCCGTTACAGCCCAGGGTGCAGACGAACATCATCTCTGCCCGGGCGGTGTAGTCCTCGGGGTTGTCCAGACACTTGCGGGTATTCACCATCAGGCTCTTAAGGCCTGCCTCGCAGAACCCGTCGTTCAAAAGCGTGGAGTCTTCGCAGAAGTACTGCTCTATGATGTGGTTCATCGCATCGGCACAGCCTGCTGCAGTCTGCTTCCTGGATACACTGAAAGTATACCGGGGGTCCAGGAATGAGCACACGGGATACAGGAGCGGGTCCATGTAGCCAATTTTGTCATTGGTATCGGTGCGTGAAATGACACCGCCGCTGTCGTACTCGCTGCCGGTGGCTGCAAGGGTAAGGATATCCACGATGGGGAGCGCCGCCTTTGCTTTCACCTTATAAGTAATGAGATCCCAGGGATCGCCGTCGTATTTTGCACCCGCGGCAATGGCCTTGGAGCAGTCCAATACGCTGCCGCCACCAACGGAAAGGATTACCTCGATATCGTTTTCCTTGCAGAGGCGCACACCCTCCAGCACGCTGGGGTCGTATTTTGGATTGGGCTGGATTCCAGGCAGTTCCGTAATCTCAAAGTCTCCCTTGAGTATGCCGATTACCTTATCGTAAAGGCCGATTTTCTTGATGCTGCCACCGCCATAGGTGAGGAGCACCCTCTTTCCGATAGCGGCCATTACATCGTGAAGCTTTTCGATGGCATTCTCGCCGAAAATCAGGCGGGTAGGGGTCATATAATCAAAATTCTGCATAACTGTATAACTAAATGTACAACTACAAAGATAAGATTTTTTGCGTCATGACGTGCATGCGACCCATTGAACAACGGGCCTTTGTCTTTCCTGCCGCGCTGGTAATGCTGATGTCCTTTTGTCATCGTGGCAAATTCCATGTTTCTCGGTGAGACTCAAGCCGTCCGGATGGCTGGAAGGAAGTCCCTTTGCTTTCGGAAAATAATGCATATCTTTGTATGCTATGAACCACAAAACTTCCATCATAAACGGCCGTGAGTGCTTTCTGTCAGACGCTATTAACCCAAAATATATTCTGATTCAGACGCTTGGGAATCATGAGCGCGGCATCTTCGACCGTACGACGGAGTTGATTGCCGAGAGCTGCGGGGTTCCTTTCGTTCTGGCGGCATTTCAGGTTTTCGACTGGAATCTGGACCTTACGCCTTGGCACGATGATGCCATCGACCGGAAAGCGGAAGTGGGAACCAAGACAGGAGAAACGCTTGGTTATGTGACGGAGTCACTTCTGCCCGCGCTGGAGGCCGATTATGGCAAGCTCCCCGTCATTCTGGGCGGCTACTCTCTGGGCGGTCTTTTCGCCCTTTGGTCATCCATACAGACAGACCGTTTTGCCGCCATCG
>DFFY01000089.1:39933-40068 GCA_002371115.1 Bacteroidales bacterium UBA3764 | reverse complement strand
CGTATTCGTCTATGTACCAGCCTATTGCTTTGGTGCCCTTCAGCGTGCCGGGCGTCCAGATTTGCTTGCCGTTTGCGTCCTTCAGGAGTTTGCCGGTAAGGGAGCCGCCCTCGCGGGCCTTGCGGCCTTTCTCGC
>DFFY01000089.1:0-39831 GCA_002371115.1 Bacteroidales bacterium UBA3764 | reverse complement strand
TTCAGGTTGAAGTTCACGGCTACCAGGAAGCCCCGGGCGCCTACGTTGGTGGCGCCGGCCTTTTGGGCAACCAGGTCCCAGGCGCCGCCGAAGTCCGGCCGGCGGGCAGCATCGGCCATCTTTTCCGGCAGGGCCTCGTATTCGCCCTCCCGGCATACGGCCAGGTTCTTGCGTTCCGGCTTAAATGCGGCGGCCTCATAGCAGTAGCAGGGGATACCCAGCTCTTTATAGAGGCGTTCCGCCAGCTTGCGGGCCAGCGCGGCGCATTCCTCCAGGGTAATGCCGGCAACGGGAATAAGCGGCAGCACGTCCGTGGCACCGCTGCGGGGATGCGCTCCATGGTGTTTTCGCATGTCGATGAGCTCCTGCGCCTTGGCGGCACCGCGGAAGGCCGCCTCGCATACCGGCTCCGGCTCGCCTACAAAGGTGACAACCGTGCGGTTGGTGGCTTCTCCGGGGTCAACGTCCAGCACTTTTACGCCTTCCACCGTTTGGATGGCGGCTACAATGGCGTCGATGACGGTTTTATCCCGCCCTTCGCTGTAATTGGGAACACATTCTATAATTTGCTTCATAGGTCACAGTTTTATGTGACCTTAAAGGTAGCAAATGTTATGGAAAATTCAAAGCTTGATGCCCCGTTCCGCCCTTTTGGCCTCATAGTAGGCATGGCGCTTGGGATTTTCCGGGAACCAGCCCTTGAGCACGCGCTTTTCCTGAAGAAACATCTCGTGGATGCCCCAGAGGCAGGAGAACGCAAAGCCGCCAATAATGGTGGAGACGATGGAATGTTGCACCAGCAGGGAGGCGGCCACGCACAACAGGCCCACCACCAGCCACACCCACCAGGACTGTTTGCCCCAGTGATATTCCATTTTGATGACGGCCGGATGGCAAATGCCGATGCTCAGAAACACGGCCGCCCCCACAATGATTCCACTCCAATTCATAGCGGGCACAAAGGTCGGAATATTGCCCGGATTATTTTAGCACTTATGCCTGCCTTGTTAGGACATTTGGGGCCCAGGAGTGATTGGCGGCCTGTTTTGCAGCAGGGCGCGTCCCAAAATGCCCACATGTTCAAAAATGTAGTCAGGACCGGGCGAACTGTTTTGGGCCGTTTCCAGAGAAGTTTCCCCGGACAGGACCAAGATTCCCACGGCGCCGGCATTGTGAGCCATGGCCGTATCCGTATAAATCCGGTCTCCTACCATGGCAATTTCATCCGGCCGAAGCCCATGCCGGTCCATAATGCCTTGGAGCATGCTCGGGTCTGGTTTTCCCAGCACTTTGTCGGGCTGGCGGCCAGTAGCGGTTTCTATACATTTTTGCAGGGAACCACAGTCCACCAGGACGGTTTCCTCATGGGTGGGGCACACCCTGTCCGGATTGGTGGCAATGTACGGGACGCCTTGTTGCGCCCACCAGGACGCCCTGCAAAGCCGGGAGTAGGTGAGTGTCGGGTCGAAGGCAACTACCAGGACGTCCGGCCGGTCTGCGGGTGAATCGCTGCAGGAAATGAATCCGGCTTTCTCAAACTGCGATACCATGCTGGGCGTGCCAAGCAGAAAAAGCCGACGAGCCTGCGGCCATGTTTTCCGAATATAGTCGATGGCGGAAAGGGAAGTGGTGTACATGTTTTCCTCCGAGGCCTCTATTCCCATTTTATCCAGTTTTTTCAAATAGTCCTGGACGCTTTTGGTGGGGTTGTTGGTCAAGAAGGAGTATCCAATCCCGGCCGCCCTCAAGTCTTGAAGAAAGCCGGGTGTCCATGGAAACAGCCTGTCTCCAAGATATAAAGTCCCATCCATGTCAAGGGCGACATGACGGACGTGTGCAAGTTTATTGTCCACTGTCATAATGCATTGGCTTTTATCTCCCAAAGTCCATCCTGTCCTTGAAGGAGGATCCGGCCTTTGGTGAAGGATATATCTTCAAGTTCCCCGGTGGTGACGGCCCCGAGTGGAATATCCCGCATCTTCTTGGCGCGTAAATCCCAGATATAAAGGATGGAAGGGTGTTCTGCCGTGCCCAGTCCCGTGGGCATGTAGAGCTGGTTGTTATGGATGAACAGCCCCTGTCCGATGGGATTGAACCGATATCCCGAAACCGCTTCAATCGTATAGTTCTCCAGGGCATCCTCTTTTTTCAGGATAACCGTTTCCCCGTCAGATGGCTTCGGGAGCCGGAAGACGATAACCCTGTGCCGGTTGGACGGATCTGAATTATTGACGGTGTTGCCATATCCGATGAGGCGTTTCCGCTTTCTGTCCACCACCCATTGCAAGGCATAGCCAAAGTCTCCGGAAAGGTCGTCATAAACAATGGTCTGTACAAGCGTGGAGCCTTGATAGTCCGGGTGGATGCGCTCCACAAAACAGACATCCTTGAATCCTTGGATGCTTTTTTTGTGGCAATGGCTCACATACAGCAGCGGAAGCGGGTCCGAACAGGCTCCTTTCCATGGGCCGAAGGAAGCGACATTGGCATGATTGTACGGGTGAAACGAGCCCAGATGGAACTGGCCCAGTATGGCAATTCCCTCTTCCGTGCGCTTGTAAACCGTGGCAATTCCCTGATTCTGAAGGCTCACTACAGTTTTGTCCCAGGCGTCCATCCCTTGATAGGCATACCCTTTCTGCCGATGATTTTCTCCCTGCAAAGGTCCCAGGTAGGTAGTAGCAGGCTGGGCGCCGGCAAGTGTGCATGCCGCCAGCAACGCCGCCATGGCAGCGGTCTTAATTTTTGTCATGAACATAGCCGTCATCTTTGATGTTCCAAAGCGTGGCGATGAGTAAACCGCCGCCGATGGCAATACACGCCATAATCAGAAACAGATTGTTCCAGAAGGCATCTCCAAACCGGTCTGAAAGCAGTCCTACTCCTGCTCCGGTGAAAATGGTGCTCAAGTAGCTGAACAAGCCAATGAAGCCGGCTGCGGCCGAGGCTGCTTTTTTGGTGACCTGGTTCCCGGAAATAACACAGAACAAAGCTTGCGGTCCGTACAGGAAAAAACCGGCAAGTGCCAGTAAAACCAGCATGATAACGGGCGAAGAGCCGTCCGGCAGGAAATGGATGGCCACCAGGCACAGGCCCGTAAGAATCATTTCAATGACACATACCCGTTGCCCTTTGGAATGGAACCAGTGGTCGGTAATCCAGCCGGCGGCCAGCATGCCCAGGCAACCGGCAATTTCAAAGATGCCGATAGTCCATCCCGCCAGTTGCGGAGACAGCTGCCGCTCTCCCTGCTGAAGGAATTTAGGTCCCCAGTCCAGCACGGCAAAACGTACGATATAGAGCATCAGGGCTGTGGTGGCGATTACCCATACAATGGGATTCTTGAAGACTTTTTGCAAGACAAATTTGCGGTATCCGTCCCCCGTGTCGTCATTGTCCAACTCCGTTTGGGTGTCCGGCAGTTCCGGAAGGCCTACGGACGAGGGCGTGTCACGCAGGGTAAGGATAATAAATGCGACGCCACCGGCGCCAATGGCCGCCGGAATCCAGAAACACCATTCCCAGCCCATGGTGGCGACAATGGAGCCGCATACGACGGATACGATAGCCGCACCAATGGAGTGTGACATGTTCCAGATGGACATTTTGGTAGCAAGTTCCTTGGGGGGAATCCAGTGTACCATGAGGCGGTTGCAGGGCCCGAACCCGGCCCCCTGAAACACATTGTTCAGGATGAGGAGGACAGCCATGATGGCAACCATGGTGTTCACAAAGTCAGGCCCGCTTTCCTGTCCGGTAATCCAGTGGCTGAGATCGGCGCTCCATCCAAAAATAAAATTGAGGATGACGCAGGCGCCCAGGCCGATGGCCAGATGCCAGCGTGCATTGGCCCTGTCGGCAATGAATCCGTTCAGAAACTTGGAAACACCATAGACCAGGCCGACAAGGGTGAGGATAATGCCAAAACTGGTGTCTTTGATGCCATACTCGACACCAAGGGCCGGCATGGCAAAGGCAAAGTTTTTTCGGACAAAGTAAAAGACCGAGTAGCCAATCATGGAGCAGATAATGACTCTCCACTGCCAATATTTGAATTTTTTATCGGATTTCATAAACGCCTCCTTGTTGGAACAAAGGTGAAACTATTTTCTCGTAAAAGCAACCGCGTTTGGCCAGGTCCAGTACATTATAACGGAAACGCATCATTTGCACCAGCGGGAACATGTCCCGGATGTCTTGGTTTTCAAGGCCAATCTCCTGCGGGGACGAGGGAGCTCCGGCCGCTTTCAGGAGGTCATGCATTTTCTGATAAGTGTAAACCTGCCCTTGCAGTTTTTTCTTGAAGGAAGGCCAATTGTCCCGGAGTTTGGTCAGTTCCTGCCGTACCACCGGTGCCGGAGCGTATTTTTTTGTAATCTCGTTGTAGCCAAGCATCGGGACGGGGAAGTCCTTGAAGAGGGCAAGCCCCCTTTGCTGCTCTTCTTCCAGGGTGGGCCAGGCCGCCACACAGGCTTCAACGTCCAGCCGGGTCAAATCCAATTTGAAGAGTTCATCAAACACGGCACACATGGTGAGGGTCCCAATGGCAACCTGAAATCCGTGAGAGACCAGTTTTCCGCGGTAGTGATGGGCGGTCATGTCCAAAATATGGCTGAACAGGTGGTCGCAGCAAGAGGCCGGACGGGACGAGCGGGCTGCCTGCATGGCAAATCCGCTGAGGGTAAGTCCTTCAAATATATCGGCAATGGCGTCGATATCGCCTGCCGCAACAGCTTCCGGTCTGGAGAGAAAACTGTCCAAATGGTCTTGCAGCACATGCCAGGCGGCGTCGTGTATGGGCTCGGTTCCTACGAAATCGGAAATCATCCATTCCGCTCCTGCTGGAACTTTGGCTGCCAGGTCGGCATATCCTGCAGCCGTCATCTCTTTGGGGGCCGATGCAATGACATCCATATCGGCCACGATAGCGACGGGCGCCGGGCAGGAGAAGGTCTGTTTGGCACCCTCGAATGTGATGGATGCACCAAAAGAGGAGTATCCGTCAACGGACGCAGCGGTTGGCAGCGTCAGGTAAGACTGGCCATGGTGGTGGGAGGACAGTTTGCACAAATCGTTGATGACGCCGGAGCCTACGGACACAAGGATATAGCCTGGATGCGCATCCAGCTGGGCATCTACCATCTGTACGTATTTCCACTCGGCATGGAACGCTTCCTCTTCAATCACCATTTCCAGGACGGGGATTCCTTTGCCCTCAAAAAGAATCTTGACTTTCTTTCCCAGAGCGGGGTAGGTGTGGATATCGGCCACGATAAGGGCCCCCTTCCCCGGGAAAAACTTACGAAATACTTCCGGGACCTCTTCCGAGACTCCTCTTCCCATTTTGAATTCCTTGGTGTCCGTGGCGATTGACAGCGCAAAACGGATTCTTTCTTCTCTCGTCATTTCTGTTTGTGGGCGCATGCCCTTTTGAAAAGAATAAATTATTTTTATTTTTGCAGAAAATTAATATCAACTGCAAACATGGAAAAATCGGACCGTGTACCCACTATCTATGACGTTGCGCGAGAAGCCAAGGTAGCCCGTGCAACTGTTGACCGGGTAATCTATAACCGAGGCGGAGTCTCGCAGGAAACTGTCCAGCGGGTGAAGGAAACGATTGAAAAATTGGGCTATACCACCAATCCCATCGCCTCGCGTCTGGCATCCAAGAAAAAACTGACTGTTTCCTGTCTGATTCCCAGGTTTGAGCCGGGGGAGTATTGGTCTGTAGCGTATAACGGCTTTGTTGAGGGTGTCAAGAATGCCAAAAACTACGACATCCTTCTGGATATGCATATGTTCGACCCGAACGACATCCAGTCTTTTTTGACGGAAAGCCAAAATATCCTGGAGAAAAAGCCTGCGGGCGTCATTACCAATGTGGTTTTTGCCGATGCCGTGAGAACGTTCGCTGCGCAGATGGACCAGGCGGGCATTCCGTACGCTTTTGTGGATCAGAAGATTGACGGACTTGGGTACAAGGTCTATTTTGGCGCCGACCCGCGTGAGGCCGGAGCATTGGGCGCATTTCTGCTCACCCACAGGATGGATGTCCGGGAACTGGCCATGATAAGACTTATCCGCGACCAGCGCCAGCAGGCCGACCCTAACCGTGTCCGGCGTGAAGGCTTTCTGGAGTACATTCAGACGCATTATCCGCAGTGTGTCGTGCATATGGTATTCATCCACCCCGACAATGTGGCGGAGACCTGTGACATCCTGCACCGTTTTTTTGCGGAGCATCCGGGCGTGAAGCATATCACGATGGCCAACTCCCGCATCCATCTCATCGCCCCCTATCTGAGAGCCTTCCCGGATCCGGAACGTCATGTCGTGGGCTTTGACGACCTTGAAAAGAACATCGAGGCATTGCGGGAGGGACTGGTGGAATATCTGGTAACGCGTAATATCCCTATGCAGTCCTACTTCACCATTACCCGCCTGGTGGAGACCATTGTTGGAAGCGGTGCACTGGTGAAGAAGGACAATTTTATGCATATGGATATTCTGCATAGACTCAACTGCAAGGATTACGAGTTCAAAGCCTGACGGTTATTGGATTACAATATTATTCAATGTTGCATTTGAAGTAAATGTTCCGTTGTCGGACGATTGGGATACCAGATTCTCCTTTGCAAGCTCGGTAATTTCCGTTCCGTTCACGCTGGAACCTGCGGCAACAACGCATTGCCCGGTGGCACCAAAAGTCATTTCGAGTCCGTTGGCTTGAAGTCCTCCTACATACAGCCCCGGAAGATGGGAGGCTCCACGAAGTTCCCCTTCAAAGCGGCAGCTGTTGAAGGCGGCGTTTCCGTTGCTCTTTCCAAGCAGACCGCCCGTATATACCTTCGTGGTGGACTCGGAGGTGTCGATGCTGCCCGCAAACTGCCATCCGCTCAAGCCGGTTGCTGCTGTATAGGCACAGACACCGCCCACCTCGGAATAATCATAGCCGGTACAGGTGGCTTTGATGTTTCCGGAAGCGCTGCAATTGACCGTGTTCTGATTGGTATAGGCGCAAACGCCGCCAATTCTTACTTTTGCTTTCCCGGTATAGGTAATGTCGGCCGTGTTCTTGCAGTCGGAATATTTATATCCCGTTCCGGACGAGGCGCTTACGCCGGAAATATAGTAGAAGGCATTGGAGGTGGCATTGTCTATCTGTACCTGCAATGTTCCGTTGTTCTCAAGACCGGACAAGGTGGCCGTTCCATTGGGCATAGACCCCAGAACGCCGCCTATCCAGCTCTGACCGCTTGACGTCGCTTTCACGCTCACGTTCCCGTTGTTGACCAACTGGGAGAACGCAATGGATTTGACGGTTTCTCCTATAAGGCCGCCGACACGCAGGCTCTTACCATTGTAGGTTATGTCCATATCACCGGAGTTGTTTCCACTGAGGGAAGTGAGCTTGTCTGTGTAACCGACAATACCGCCGGCCTGCAGGTTCGCACTGAGATGGTCTTCGGCGACGACCGAAAGCTGGAGTTTCCCGCTGTTGGAACAGTCTTCGATGTCCCCGCCGATATAGGCGGCAACGCCGCCCGCCCTCAGTTCGGAGGCAAGTTGTTTGTATGTGTCCACTGCGCCGGCCGTACTCCTCACAAGCCGGAAGTCCAGCGTGCCCTTATTCTCCAGCGAAGTGGCTTTCTGGCCCACAATCCGGCCGGCAACACCGCCCATTCTCACAAATGCGCCTTTGGACTCGGCCTGCATGGCGGCTTCGTTGGAGCAGTTGGTAACGGGCGCTCCGGCATAACCGACCACGCCGCCGAAATTGAACCCGGTTCCATTGTTGTAGGCCATCCATCCTTTGAAATTGAGTTCTCCATAGTTATGGCAGTCAGACAGGGTGTACGCTTCCGGGGTTTCCTTGGCTCCTATCTGGCCAACAACACCGCCGGCGGCAAATTCACCGGTGATTCCGCAACCTTGATTGTCCGTGCTTCCGCCGGCGAAGGTCCCGCTTACGGATACACTTCCGTAATTGTTGCAGCCGGTCATATTTCTGAGGACGAAAGCTGCAACGCCGCCGATAGAAGGACCGGATGTGCAGGCTGCGCTTTCATTGGTAGGAACGCGGGCACTCACTTCACCGCGGTTGGTGCAGTCGATGACATTCCCTTCAAAATAGCCGACCACGCCGCCAACCTTGAAATAGTTGCCGGTTCTTCCCGTCCCTTCATTTTCCGCCATGGAGCCGCCATTGGTGGTAGTGTAGCTGATTTTTCCTGTGTTGACGCAGTTTTCAATGGTTCCCTTGGAATTCTTTGCATCGGCAATCTTGGCGGTGGAAGTTCCGGCCGATATGCCGCCCATGTAGAGAAACATGCCGGCTCCGTTCATGGAATAGGTGATGTCCCCGTTGTTCTCGTTGTTCAGGAGCCCTACCTTGTCGCCGGCGTTGATGTAGCCCACAATGCCGCCGATATAGGCATTGCCGGTACCGGCCGCCGACGTAATGGAAAGGTTTCCGTTGTTGATGCAGTTCTGGATGAGGCCGTATGAAACGCCGGCTATCATGCCGGTGTGTGGCGCTGCCAGGGTCTGGACATTTACCGGGACTGCATTTGCTTGAACCTGAACGCCGTCAATGACGCCGCTTGACTGAACGGTGGCTGCAATGAAGCCGAAGTTCCCGTTGAGGGAGGGCGTAAGGGAGCAGGAGGCATCCAGTACAAGATTCTTCACAGTGCCGCCTTCGCCTTCGTTTTTGCCCAGGCTGGTAAAGAGCGGCATGCCTTCGCTGGTCCAGTTTTTAAGGGCGTGTCCCTTTCCGTCCAACGTGCCGGCGAAAGAGGGGATGGCGTTAAAATGGATTCCTTCCAGGTCCAGGTCATTTTCAAGCGTAACGGTCTCGCCGGCCTCGTAGGAGGCATAACCGCTTACGAAGTCCTGCCAATCCTGCGTGGTCCTGATGGCGTAAACCTTCTCCTGGGGCCGATACTCCAGCAACTCTACCTTCACGTCGTCCACGAGCATGCGCCGCTGGTTCGCATCCGTTCCTTCCCGTCGGGAGGAGATGGCCAGGCGATCACCGGGTTGCACCATCAGTTCAAAGCTGTAGTCGGTCCACTGTTGGGCTTCACCGAGCATGAAATCCTCCTGTTTGGAAATGGTATAGGCCTTGAGGACGGAGACCCCTTTTTCTTCCGTGGAGACTACCTTGACGGAGGCTGTAAGCGGGTCGTTGACCGATTCACGATAGGGATGAGCCTTGAAGCTCAGGCGCACAATGGCCCTGTGTTCCAGGCAGTTGAGCGCCGGCGTTACCAAGGCTCCGGTTTGGGAGGATGCGCCCAGTTTTATATATCCCGGACGGGCAAGCACTTTTCCGTCCGTATTGTCTTCTGCCAGGGAAGTCCACTCGTTCAGGCGCGTGGAGGGCATTGCTTTCCGCAAGGTGTTGAAAAGCCCCATTTCCCTGCCGGGCCAGGCTATATACCAGTTGTGTTCAAAACCGTCTATGGTCTGTTTCCCAATCGGATTCTCGCCGAATGCCGAATGCAGCGCCGTAGCTTCGCTGCGGTTTCCGTCGGAGTAGCCGTAGCTGCGGGTGGCAACGTCGCCGCCCCATACAAGTTCCGAAAAGTCTTCTTCCAGAATCACATCCCCTTCTGCTGCGAATCCCTCCGGAAGGGGCTTGACGGTGGAAGACAGCGTAGTTACCTCTACGGGAGCCGACGAAATGGCGGGGTTGTCCGTAAACCACACCTTGACAAAATAGGCCGTGGAGGAAGACAGACCAGAGAAAATGAAGCGGGGAGAGTAGGGACCTTCCAGGGCGTAGATGTTGTTGCCGTCGGATACCCCCCAAGTGCTGGCCGGGAAATTCCAGCTGACCAGAAGGTCCTTGCATGCTTGGTCTTTATATAGGCCGGCGCTCCATTTCTGGGCCATATCGGCAAAGACATCGTTGAAACCGGAGATGCTCCAGGTCACGGCTACGGTGCTGGAGGTGGCATCAAGCAGTTCCACTATGGGAGTTGCGGTGTTTTGGGCAAAGGAAAGGTCGTTGTCTATGACCCCCAAATCCGTGGTTTTGCCATAGCTGAGATTGACAGATTTTTTGACAGACTTCTCTGCACTGCCTTCTGCGGTGGTAAGCGTAAAGCTGAACAGGTCATAGCCTTGGGCAGGGAGGGGAAGGGTATAGGTGCCGGGTGTGAGGATGTCATTGATGATAAGGGCATCGTTCCCGTTGGATATCTGTGATTTCCCGCTGGGGGCTGCGTTTTTGTCAAGTGCTACCTTAATGGTTCCGGCAACGTTTTTCCCGTTGCTGCGGATAATCAGGGAAGAAATGTCTGCCCGGCTGATGGTGAAAGAAACGAATGCCGTCAGATGGTTCAGCTTCAAAGTGCCATTCTCCGGCCGGCCGGTGGCTACGGCGCCGCATGGCTTCCCGTTCTGGGGGAGCACTACGGGAGAAAGGGAAAACGTGAGGCCGTTTCCTTCCGGCTCGCAATTTTCCTGTTCCGATGCGTAAATGGCCAGATACTTTTGATTATCCGGCAGTTTGGGCGCTTCTCCGGAGAAAACGACGCTTTCTCCGGCGGTCTCGGCTGTTAGTTCTGCCTTGTACTGGCCAGAGAGAAGACTCAGTTTGTCTCCTTTCGAGAACTGCCATCCATCCATGGTGACAGTATAGCTGGTCTCTACCGTTGTTCCGGTAGGCACCTCCGCCTCGTTCTTGTTGCAGGCAATGCACATAGCTGATGCTATCAAGGCAGAAAGAAGATAATCGGCTCGTTTCATATCATCTGTATGTTATGGTTCTTGTAATGGTTCTTCCGGCTTCTCCGGAAATGGTTTCTGTACGGGAAGTCCAATTCCCGCGATTGTCTTTTTCATAAGTATAGGAGACCTTTGCTCCACGGGCTCCTGCAATTTCTCCATCGGGCTCTATCAGGCCTCCGGTACTGGATGCCGGCAGGAGGTCTTCTCCATATTCAATCCGGATGTCTATGTCTTCGCTTCTGATGGCGTCAATGCGGAATGCGTCGCGGTAGGTGTAGGTGATTTCTCCGCAAAGTGCTCCTTCAGCGTCATAAATGGTTTCCATTTTGGCGTGCTCGCCATAGGTGTATTCCGTGGTGCTCACCAGTGCGCCTTCATTGTAGTAGCGGCACCGGGTCTGGTGTCCGTCCTCTATGTCGAATTTCCAGTCAAAGATGGCTTGAAGGTCCCATCCGAAAAGTGAATAACTTGACAGGACGCCCTCTTTGTATTGATAGAGATAGTACCCTTCATAGTGGCGGTCCTGCCGGAAGATTTCGTGCTCGGTGAGTTTTCCTTCTCTGTCATAATGGAACACGTTGGAGAGCGTATCGCTCGGGTTCATCTGCACCAGGGAGTCCAGCATGCCCTGGCGGTTAAACCACGCGCAGTAGCTCACGCCCGCTTCCATTTGCACAAGAGCACACAGGACGTTGCCCTGCAACTGATACCTTTCCAGGTCTGTTACAGGGACGGTGCGGGTGCAGGCGCACAGAGCCGCACCCGCCAGCAGCGTCCGTATGATCAATTGTCCAGCCAAGGTCCCAGCTCCGCGTAAATCTTATTGGAAATGAATGTCATGGCGCGGGCATCCGGGTGGCAGCCGCCGGAACCGTTGTAGTCATGTTTAGGCATATAGGTTTGATCGTTGAACCCGTTTACCCTCAATAGATTGACTACTTTTGCACCGTAATGTTGCGCGGCTTCCGTGATGCAGGCTTCTACGCCTTCCGAGAGGTAATCGCCCACAATGCATACAATCTTCACCTGCGGGTACTGTGTCTTGAGCAGTTTGAGCATTTTCACATAGGCGCTCAGAAAATCGGTGTCCGGAAGAGCGGCTACTGCGTCATAGCCCTCGGCGGCGTCCGCCGTTGCGAAGACGGAAGTGTAAACATCTTCCGCCGGCGCCAGTTCATCGTGGCAGGTCTTGCCGCCGGGATAGAGCGGACAGTCGTTGTGCGCCCAGTCATTGGTTCCGCCGTGGAGGAGTACTATATCCGGGTTTCCTACGCCGCCCTGGCGGAGGTAACGCTGAATGTAACAGTTTTCGTACCAGTGATTCCCGCTTTTGGAGGTGTTGGTGCTGCGGGTTACGGCCGAGCCGGAATAAGACATGTTCAGGTCCAGCACGGCATTCTTCATCTGGTCATAGATAAGTTGGTACCAGTAAGTCTGGCTCACCTGTGTGACCGACCCGTCTGAGCAGGGATAGTGGTAATTGTAGCCGGCCGGGATATATCCGGCGAAGGTCGAAATGGAATCTCCGATGACGCTCACTCTCTTTGCCGATTCTTTGCGGGGAGAGGGATCGGCCGCCAACCCCCTGGGAAGGGGATAGCCGGAGGCTGATGCTACCCAGTTGCTCCCGAGCGAAGAGAGCAGGGTACCGTCTGTAAAGGCGGCAACGCTGATTCCGGTGCTTGCGTCGGTAGTACTCTTGGAATAGCACGCAAAAGAGTTGTCCCTGAAGCAGTTTTCTATACTCAGGCCGGCACCGCCGCCCCCGTACAAAGCGCCGTAGTGTATAAAGGAGGAAGCGAAACTGTCCATGGACTGATAGCAGACCAGGATTCTGGATTTCTCTAAGTTGGAATAGCAGTTGCGGATTGTCGTTGTGGCGTTCTGGCTTTGGTAGCCCAGGATTCCGCCCACGCCGCCAATACAGGTAGCCGCATCGCTGCCTTTCTGTGCATTCTGGATGGATGCCTTCAGCAGGGAGGGGAGGGAAGCGCAGTCTTCTATCTTTACCTCATCCCTGGAAAGGACATATCCCACAATACCGCCTGTCAAATTGTATTTGTAGCTGTTGGTCCCGGTTGCATACAGGTTTCCTCCAATATAAGCACATCCCGAGATGGAGGTCTGCGTGCCGCTTTGCACGTCAACGGTTCCGGCGATACCGCCAACATTGTACTGCCCCTGTACGTCGCAGTAAGCAATGCAGCTTTTGACAGCCGTCTCCTGTCCCGATTGCGGCAGGATGCCGCCTACAATGCCGCCCACGCTGAATTGCCGGCAGCTTACGAGGGAGGCGGAGGAGGTGACGCAGTTTTCTATTCTGCCGTCTTGCAGATACCCGGCGATGCCGCCCACCCAGTATCCGGTGGAGCTCACGGCGGCAAGGCTCCGGCATGCTGTTACGGCGGATTTTCCGCTTATGCTTCCCACAATGCCGCCCGCGCAATGGTATCCGGAATAGGCTTCGGCACCCTTTTCCGCCGTGCAGTTTTCAATGATGCTCTCATCTGTAATGTAACCGGCGATGCAGCCGGTGTGCTTGCCAAAGGAGGACAGCTGCCCGGAGAAGGTGCATCCTTTGATGGATGTGGCGCTTGCAAAGCCGATAATGCCTCCGGTGAAGCCGTGGTTTTTGGCATCGGTGGTTATTTTGGACCACCCTTCCCATGTAAACTGGGCGGTAGATTTCATGTAACCGGAAACGGTACAGTTCTCCACCGTGGCGTTGACGGCCTTCCCGGCAATGCCGCCGAGGAACAGCTGGTTGGAAGTGAAATGAATCTCATCGAGCGTCAGATTCTTGACTGTGGCTCCATCCAGGAGTCCGAAGAACCCGGCCGGGGCTCCTATGCTTGTGTTTTTGAGGACAGCGCCACGGATGGCATGGCCGCCTCCGTCGTAGTTCCCCCTGAACACGGGAATCTGTGAGAATCGGAAGTCGTACGGCAGTTCAATGTCGGCGGTCTGTTTGTAGAAAGCGTCTATGTAACGGTCGTCCGAGGCATTGTCAACGAGGGTCCGTATGTCTTCCCACTGTGCAACAATAAAGGGGTCAGCCTCGGTGCCACTGCCTTGTTGCGCATAGGGTTTGGGGCCGATCACATCTGCACAGGCGCTGAACACGAGCATCTTGTCCTTGTATTCCGCCAGCATGGGGAGGTCCTTGAGATAGGCTCCTTCCAGATTGACCGAGGCGGGGGCGTCTATGACCAGTTTCCCCGGAGTGCTCGTCTGGGCTGCGGAAGCAGGGAAGGCCGCCTTATAGGAATCACTGGCCTGGAGCGCCGTAGTGGCCGGCACAAAGGCATTTATAGAGGCGTTCCACACATAAGTGGACAATGCACTGCCGTTATCCAGCAGGATGGCGTCCCCTTCTTCGAAACGGATTTTTCCGCTGGTGGGATTGGCAATGGATTTTACGGTAAACTGTTCAATTCTGGCGCCAATCTCCTTGAGGGTATTGGCTTCGGAGACCTTTGGGGTTTCCTTGTTACAGGCGGCAACCAGCAAAAGAGCCGCCAGCACAGTGGCAGTAGGGTAGCGTTTCATAGGCTATTAGTGTGCAAATCCGGTATAGTCTGTCTGTAATTTGTCGGTGCAGGTGTACACATTTTTCACACCGCTTCCAGGGATGGTCTGGCAGGCCTTGATGGTCCAGCCTTTGGCCGATGCCGGCTCCACGCCGGGAATCTTGGCATACCAGTAGGTGGTCAGGTCTTTGGACCAGGTGACGGTGCTCTTGTTAAGCTGGGTACGGTAGAAAGCCGATACGCACATGTCGGCCAGATTCTTCCGGACCCGTTGCATGGGATAGGTGTTCCCCTGGTATTCAATATCGACCTTCCAGTTGGTGTCGTCGTCGCCCCAGATGGCGGCGATGAAACAGTCTTTGAGGATGGCCTGGCCTGCCCGGAACGTAGCGGCACGCGTTGCATCCGAGTTCTGGTTCATGTATCCTCCGGCTGTCCAGGAGAAACGGTAGTCTTTGTCACCCTGGATTTCGCCATAGGTCTGGTTGCCGTCGTACACCCTCATCTGGGCATCGTTGTCGTCCATGTTGGTACCACGGGCTACCCAGTTGTGCATTCCCGCACCGCGTATGTCATAGTAGGTATATCCGTTGGGGGAGCCCGCCGCGGAAAGATTGCCGCTCCACCAGGCTCCGCAGGCTGCGCAATGGACATGCTCGTAAATGGGCGTCCCGCCGGCCGTTGTATAATTGTGGTGGATGTAGTTGTGGGTATAGTGGGTGTGCCCTATCATCAGGTGGGCCTCGTTGAAGGGCTTGAGGGCGTTGAGGACGTCGGCGTAGTGGCGGTCGTAGCTCACGCAGGCGCCGTCGGCCTCCACTCCATAACGCCAGGGAATGTGAGCGACAAGGACAATCATTTTTTCAGCTTTGTCGGGGACCAGTTCAAGATCCTCCTGCAGCCACTTCCACTGCTGGTCCGTAAGGCCGCCGTCGTAGCGCCATGTGGTAGTCTTGTTCTCCTTGCAGATGACGTTGTCCATCACCACCACGTGCACTTTTCCTCTGTCAAAGGAATAGTCGGTAGGGCCGAACTGGGCAATGTAGGACTGTGAGGCCTCATAAGGAGTCTGATAGGTGGCGTCATGGTCATGATTGCCGATGCACTGGAAGAACGGAAGGTAGCGGTTGCCCACCTTCACGTTGGACATGCTTTCCTTCATGGACGGCCACATGAACGGGCTGTCTTCAATGATGTCCCCCAGCGTGATGGCATAGGCATTGGGATACTCGCCTTTTTTCTGGTGCTTCCCCAGGGAGGTGACAATGTCCTTGACGGTTTCATTCACATAACGGTCATGCTCTGCCACGGTATTGCACTGGGGATCGCCTACGGCAATCAGTGTCCAATTTTCTTCGATGGCGGCCAGTTTCTTCAGGGAGAAGTCGTTGCGGTTCATTTGTTTACGGTCAAACTTGTCCGTGGAATAGAACAGCGGAACGTTGGTTTCCGGGTCCATCGGTACTTCATACTCGGCCGGAATGGTTATGTAAATGTTGCGGGTGTACCGGTTGGCGACAAACTGGTACACGCCATGCTCGTCGGTGGTGGTGAAACTGTACCCGTCGGTAACCCTGACACCCGGGATGCCCAGGCCGGATTCTTTGTCGGATACCAGCCCTACGGCATTGTTGCGGACGTCGATAGCGGTGCCTGCAATTTCCGTATATACGTTCTTGACGGGCGGCGCTTCCTGTTCCTCTTTGTCATCCGCAAAATAAAAGTCCGGGATGGCCGGTTTTGTGCAGGAAAGCACGGCGCCGGCGGCAATCAATAAAAGGAAAAATGTTTTCTTTTTCATAGGCTTACCATCCCTGGTTCTGTCCCAGGTTCTTGTTGACGTTCAGGGCCGACGTGGGGATAGGGGAGAGGTACATCTTGTCGTCCCACTCCAGTCGGTAGTTGTAAATGAGGTATCCGTAGGTGCCTTCAGAAAGGGAGAAGGTCTGGTCGGCTCCGGTGTTGGCGACGGGATAATTGTATTCGTCGTGCTTGCCGCCCCGCTTGATATAATAGGTGGCGCCATTGAAAGTGATGCCATGATTGGCTTCATCCTGCGTGACGTAAATGCCCCGCCATCCCTGGTGGTTGAAGCGACGCTCGATAAGGTCTCCGTAGTTCCACCGGATGAGATCATTGTGCCGGGATTCACTTTCCATGGCCATCTCTACGGCGCGTTCCCGCATGATTTCCAGCATGGTGTTGGACAGAGCCCGGGCGTGTTTTACATCTTCGGTATAGTATTCCCGGAGCCAGGAATCGGCGATGTACGAGGCTTGTGCCGGATAAATGCTTGTTACGCCGGCGCGTTGGCGTAGCGCCCCGATGGTCTGGCCCCAGAGGGTTTCATCCATCTTCCCAAGGATTTCCGCCGTTTCCGCCCTGATGAGGAGTATCTCGGCATACCGGATAATGGGAAGAGCGTTGTAACAGAGCGCACCGGCCCTGTAATTGTCCGCTTTTTCCTGATTCCATTTAATCCAAGCATAACCGGTGAACACCTCGTTGAACTTGGTGGGCTTGTCTTCCATGGTGCCCGTCAGTGTCTGGTACTGGTGCCCGGGAGAGTTGATGGTCTGCCACATGCGCCAGTCCCTTCCCTCGAATTCCCGGGTAATGGAAATGTTGTCGCTGGTTACCGGGGTGCCGTCTGTCCGGAGGTACATTCTGATGAACTCTTTGGTGGGGGAGTATTGCTGGCCCCATGTAGGGGAGTTGTACTGACCGGTTATGTCATGGGAGACCGTCAGGTCCTCGGAATATTCCCGTCCCCAAATCACTTCGTCCTGGTCCACGGTATTGCGCGTGAAAAGCTCTGCATAGGCGGTCGCGGGCGTTGACGACTGGTGGAGGGAAAAGACCTCGCTTTGCATAATTTCCTCAGCGGCGTCGTAAGCTATCTGAATCAGTTCGTCGGCGCTCTCATATTGATTGTTCCAGAAGGCTCCGGTAGAAGGGTTGATGTCGTGGTACATCCGGAAAGTCCCTTCCCACAGGCAGGTTCTGGCCAGATAAGCCAGCGCAACATACCGGTTGATGTTGGTGCGGGATAGCTCGATGTCCTCGTTGCAGTGCTCCGATGCAAAAGTAAGGTCTTCCAGAATCTGGTGGAAGACATACTCCCGGTCGTCACGTCCGCTGTACAGCAGCGGATCGTTGGGCTGCAGGTAGTGTCCTATCCAGGGAATGTCCCCGAATGTCTTGAGCTTGTTCATATGGGAATAAGCCCTCCAGAAGCGCGCGACGCCCATATAGTGGTTCCATTGGGCCTCGCTCACGTTTGGCTTGGCTTTGTCCATGTTGTCTATCATGTAATTGCATTGCCGGATAAAACTGAAGTTGCTGCTGCTCCAGCCTCCGCCTTTGTCCGCGTTCCATATTCCGGGATGATACTTGTCCGACGACAGTTTGGTTGCGCAGAAATCCGTATAGGCATCGTCGCCTATTGCGACGGAGGTGCCCGGAATGGCCGCGTTGATGAGTCCGTTGGCGTAAATCCGGAGGTCGTTCTCCGTGGACAGGAAAATCTCACCGGATATCCTGTTGTCCGGTTCCCGTGAGAGGAAATCGCTGCAAGCGCTTGCCAGAAGGACCGCTGCCAGTATGAAGATGTTCTTTTTCATAATGCTCAGAAAGTAATGTTTACACCAAAAGTATAGGATTTGAGCATGGGATAGCTGAATCCGTCTCCCTGTCCGTTGAGACCGCGGGTGGTAGAGAAGTCGCTGTCTCCGGAGTCTATGACTTCGGGGTCAAACATTTTGGTCACCTTGTAAATGGGGGAGTAGGTAAAGAGGTTTTCGGCCGAAATATAAATCTTCAGCATCTGGATTTTCCATTTTTCCGTGACCGACTTAGGGAAAGTATAGTCCAGCGTAAGGTTTTTCAGCCTCACGTAGGCGGCATTTTGCAGGTAATAGTCGTTCTCCCAGGTAAGGGGACCCACATTGCGGTTGGCGGCATAGCCTACACGCCGTGTCCAGTACGGACGGTCGGAGGCATTGGTGACCACCCAGTTCTCCGTGGAATAGTCTATATGGACATAGTTGTTTCCGGTCTGGTCCTTCATCAGATAGGAATAGGGACGGTTGTACTGGCCCCAGAAGAAGCCGGATTCATTGGCCGGATACCAGTCCCGGTGCCCGATTCCCTGGAAGAACATGGACAGGCCAATCCCCTGATAGTGCATGTCGATGTTGAGGCCGAACTGGTAGTGCGGAGTGATGTTGCCAATCCGGTCCAGGTCGCCGTGGTTCCGGAGGGTGCCGGCGCCCACGTCGATGGCTCCGTCGCCATTCATGTCAATGAACTTGAGGTCACCTGCATACGCCTGGAAGTTGTCGCCGTTTTTATGGTACACGTCCTTGGCCCAGTTCTGCGCCTCGGCATTGGAGAGGAAGTAGCCGTTTGTCCGGAAGCCCCAGATTTCGCCGAGTTCCTTGCCCGTATAATAATCCAGGATGTCGCCGGAGGTGTTGTTATAGGCGGCTACCCAGGTGCGGCTGTCCCACAGGCTTGCCTTGATGGAATAGTCGAACGGCCTGCCCGCGATGCTCTGGCGGTCTTTCCAGGCAAGGGTAGCCTCCCAGCCGTGCGTAGTAAGGGCGCCGTAATTGCCTTTGGGGGCCGATGCTCCATATACGGCCGGCAGCTCCGGTCCGGTGATATAAAGGTCTTTGGTGTCCCTGACATAGATGTCGCCGGAGAAAGACAGGCGGCTTCGGAGAATGTCGATATCCACGCCTACGTCCCAGGTATTCACCTTTTCCCAGGTGAGCCCGTCAGGGATGTTGGTGGGAAGTCCGGCCACCGGCACTTTGGCCCCGTTGAACAGGACGCTGCTGCGGCTGACGCCTACGGTGGCCAAGTACTGGTATGCACTGATATTGGCGTTGCCAAGTGCGCCATAGTTGCCACGGACTTTCAGATTGTCGATGACGCTCCTGCTCCATTTCATCCAGGGTTCTTCCGAAATTCTCCAGCCCAGGGAGCCGGACGGGAAGAATCCCCAGCGGGAACCGGACGGGAATTTGGAGGACCCGTCGTATCGGGCGGATACTTCAAAGATGTATCGGCCCAAAAGCGTGTAGTTGATACGGCCAAAGAAGCCTACGAGTCCATAGGAGGCGTTGCCGTCATTGTCCGAGATGGATATGGTGGTGAACTCGCTTCCGCCGTCATCCATCAGCTCAAAGTTGGGGAGGGAGTCGTACAGGAGGCCCTTTCTGGTGACATAATAGGCTTTGCGGTGATAGTCCTCTATGTTCCAGCCGCCCACTACGTTCAGGTCATGTTTGTCTCCCAGTTTTGGGGTCCATGTGAGAACGGCGTTGCCGGTGAAAATGTCGTTCTCTGTGCGCCAGATGGATTTGTAGGTGTTTTCCTGTTCCGTGGAATACAGAACGGCACCCGGGGAAGGGGAGAAGGAGGACTGTCCCATGTAACGCTCAATGCCGTTGCGGTGCGCTTTGTATGTGAAATCCGCCCTGAGCTTGAGCACGTCTTTGATGGGAACAATGTCCAGCCCGATGGTTTCACTCAGGGACATGTTGTTGTTCTGCTGCCGGGTATTCCCTTCCTGGAAGGCTTCGTATCCGCTCCAGGAGGCGCCGTAAGTATAGGTCCCGTCCGGGTTCCTTTCCGGGAAAATGGGGAATCCGTAGTACTGGATTTGGTTGAGGATGGTGGTGGAGGAGTTTACGATGGGCTGGTTGTAGATATTCCTGTACAGGTAAGTGTTGGAATCAATCGACAGCCATTTTGTGATTTTTGCGTTGACTTTGGCCCGGAAGTTAAATTTGGTGTAATTCTCCTTGCCAATCTTGTAAATGCCGTCCTGTCCGTAGTATCGGCCGGTGACGCGGAAGCTGAATTTCTCGGAGCCGCCGCTTACGGAAATGGCGTGGGAGGTGGAGAAATTGGCTCTTTTGTAAATTTTTTCCAGCCAGTTTGTGCTGGCATAATAACGGTAATTTCCGTTCGGGTCGATTTCGGAATCGGCGGTGTTCCCGGCCGCCCTCCATGCCCGGAACGCATCCAGATAGTCGCTGCCGATGGTGAACTGGTTGAGGGCGCCGGGGCTTTTTCCTGCCGACGTGGGGGTGCGTGCCATGTTCTCATAGAACTCGTAGGCCGACTCCAGCCATTCAAGGCCGTCGGTCACCACATGGTCTTCCCACATTACGGTTCTTTGGTTCAAGGCTACGGAACCTTGGTAATTCACGCTCACGCGGCCTTCTTTTGCTGTTTTTGTGGTTACGAGTATGACGCCGAACGCTCCTCGAGCTCCGTAAACCGCAGCGCTGGACGCGTCCTTGAGGACCGAGATGGTTTCAATGTCGTCCGGATTGACGGCTGTCAGGGAACCCTCGACACCGTCAATGAGAATGAGGGCGCTGCCTCCCTGGCCGATGGAGTGGGAACCTTGTCCAGCGCCGCCCATCGACGCCCTGGTTTTGTACGATGTGCTGCCGCCACGCACGTAGATGGCACCGGTGTGGTTGGGTTTACCGTCGCTTTGGATAATGTTGAGGCCGGCCACTTGCCCCTGCAGGGAGCGGGCTACGTTGGGATTGGTATGCTTTTCAAGCTCTTCGCCGGCGAAATTTTCCACCGCACCCACAAGCTGTGTCTTTTTGAGTGTTCCGTAGCCAACCACCACGGTACCTTCCAGCGCCATGGCATCTTCTTCCATTGCCACGTTGATGATATGGCGGTCATCCACCTTTTCCTCTACGGTTTTGAAGCCGATGAAGTCAAAGACGAGGATGTCGCCTGCCTTCGCGCGTATTTTATAGGTACCGTCAAGGGCCACGCTGGTGCCGGTTGTGGTCCCTTTGACTATTACGGATGCGCCTGCCACCGGTTCACCGGTAGCTGCTTCCGTAACGAGTCCGCTGATATCCTTGGTCTGGGCAAGAGCGGAAAAGCAGCCGATGACCAATAGCAGGACAAGCGGAATAAGAGCTTTGAGTCTTTCAGTCTTCATGGAGCGCAGTGTTCTATTACGTGTTTGCAATCCGAATAGCCTACCGACATCCTTCCAGGACAGCGGGCGCGCGCCCGTAACTCAATACAAAGGTAAGGATTCTTGTGAGGAAAAAAAATTTTTTGTCACTTTTTTTAAGAAAAATTTGGAGGGGGGGGGGTAAATGATATATATTTGTAGCAGCAATCCGAAATAGCTCACTACCCGGGACAGTACGCGGCAGCCGCCGAGCACTGTTTTTTACTTTATGGGTATGAGACTGAAACACCAATTCACCCTGCTGCTGATTCTGTTGGCAGCGTTGTCCTGTAGGAGGGAGACTGGGCCGGTCGGGATTGATCCCGGAGCCGTCGCCCCCACCGACGTCACCTATGACGAGACCAATTCGTCACCCACGGCCCTTGGTTTCTATTGGGAGGTGGATGATGCCGTCGCTGCCGGTGCCGTATCTTTTACGGCGCAGATTATCAAAGACCCTGAAGTGGGGGCAAGCGTTTATACCAGCGCGGCTTCCATGACCCTTCAGGCATCCGGTACGCCTAACGACGGAGTTATCTTCAATGGCTTGGTAACCAATTCCAAGTATTACGCCCGTGTCAGGGCCAATTATCCCCGTTCCGTTTACTCGGACTGGGTCTATGTGTGCAATGCCAAAGGAGAGCGGGCGGTCATCAAGTTGGGAAAGGGGATTGTGGACGAGAGTATCAGGACGGTGACCGGCGCAACGGCGCGCCTGGTGGATGTTTCCCCCACGACGGCTGTTGTAGAATGGTCCGTCACGGACTTTTCAGATGTGTCCGTTGACCAGAAAGCCGTATCTTCCCTCGAACTTTACTCGGACGCCGACTGCACTTCGCTGGTCGTTTCCTGGGATATCCAGGATGCCACGCTTTACCGTGGGCAGCCCCGTTTCATTTTCTCCGGGCTCTCGCCGGCGACGGATTATTGGTTCATTGCCGACTGCAGTACCGTCAATGAGGAAGGCGAAGCCGTGAACTTCCGCTCGGAACCCCTTGCTCTGCAGACGGAAGAGAAAAAGGCCGTTTGGAAAACATCCGGCAAAGCCGTGCAGGGGGAGACCATCCTGTTCCAGGATTTTTCGGAACTGATTTGGGGCGGAGACGCCGTGAACAACGCCGTGGGCTACTCGGCCGAGAAGCGTGGTTCTGTGACCTCCATGGAACCCGCCTGGGGATGGAATCCCGTGGGCGACGAAACTTATGGGTATTATCTGTGCGGTCCCGGTACGGAAATGGGCCTGTACAACAGTATCCAGAAGGCCCTTGCAGGAGCCGGCACCACGCTTGCTTCCTGGGCGGAGCTGCGTGAAGACCCTTCCGTGGTGGGCATGGTATGCGGACGCCCCGGTTCCGTAAAGGTGGGCGCCAGCCAGAAGGTGGGCGCCATTGTGACGCCGCCGCTGTCCTGCCTCTCCGGCACGGCCACGGTCCGGCTGCGGTTCAAGGCTTCCCCGTACGGGGCTTCCCAGCAGTCGCTGGACCCGCTGGGCGCCTGCGTACGCCTGCTGGACGGCGTTACGGTTTCCGGGAATATCGTCACCCGGGCAAATGTCAATATCGTTGTAGAGAGCTTTGACCTGAACAATGACCTGTCCCTTGCGGAGTATGAGGTGACGGTCCCCAATGTTACCCCCACGTCCAGGCTTGCCATCGGCGGATACCGGGCTCCCGACGAGACCGGCCAGCACCGTCTGGTGCTCGACGACATTTCCGTGAGCGTTGTCTCGTATGGGGAGACGTCCTTCGAAGTGGAAACCCCTGTTGTCCAGCTCTCTGCGGGAGAGGGACAAATCAGGGCCGACTGGGCTGTATGCGCGCATGCAGCTTCGTATGACATCCAGTACAAGAAATCGTCGGCCTCGGAGTGGAAAGACGCCGGCAGCACCACCTATACAACGTATGTGATTCGGAGCCTGGAACCGGAAGTCTCCTACGATGTCCGCGTAAAAGCCCGCTATTCAGACAAATATACATCGGAATGGTCTGCGGTCCGCAGCGTGACCACCCCCAGGGTGGACAAGGCGGTGACCTTGTCGGCACCGTATGTGACGGCTGACCAGATAGGCTTCAAATGGTTTACGGAAGGGGATTATGCTACGGATATTCACACCCGTTATGCGCTTGAACTTTACAAAGGAGAACAGCTTGTGGTGAAGTTGTCGCTGGACGCTTGCGGCGTACCGGATCTGGAGCAGATGAGCGTCCCGTCGCAGGACAGGCCGGAAATCTGGACGGCCTCCAACGGCCCCTGCTTCCTCTTTACCGGCCTGGAACCCTCCACGGACTATACGCTGAAGGTAACCAATAAAGATCTCTATATCAGCAGTTCTATTACCGTTCGCACGGAGGCTTCCCCCGTGGTGCTTCTCCCTTCCGGAAAGGCGTCGGCCGGAGAGATTATCCTCTATGAAGACTTCTCCGAACTCCTCTGGGGCGGCCTTCCTGCCTTGCAGGATTATAATTACGGTTTCCCCGGCTTCAGCAGCTCCAACCGCAGCAGCAGGACTACCTTCCTGCCACTGGTAGGAGAGGACCCGCTGTCAAGCACGTCGGACAAATTGTATCTGTGCCCGTCCGGTACGCAGTATGGCCTGCTCAATACTACCTGGCGTGCAACGGCGGCAACCCGTCTGGGAGCCTGGGGCGCCATTTCCGAGTCTTATGACGGGGACGCCGGCGGCTCGCTGTGCGGAATGCCGGGCCTGGTCAAGCTGGGCGCGGCGTCGGCCTGGTGCCAGATTCTCACACCTCCGCTGGACTGCCTGTCGGGACCGGCTACCATCAAGCTGTCTTTCCAGATGGCTCCTTATACAGACAATGGTCTCAAGGCATCGGATCCGCTGGATGCGATAGTGAAGGTGCTGGACGGCGTCGCGCTTTCCACCAGGGGCACCATGCACCAGGCATACACTTCCGGTACGGCGGTTTATGAAAAAGCCTTCACCCTGGAAGACAGGATGGCCATGAAGCGGTATGAGTTCACAATCCTGGGTGTGAAACCGGGCGCCAGAATTGCCATAGGCACATACAGAAAGGATGGCAGCGGCGGCGGTCAGCGGCGCGCATTCCTGGACAACGTTCAAATAGAAATAATATCTTATTAAAAACTAATAACACCATGACTAAAAAAACAACTTACATTTCCCCACAGACCCTCTGTTGCCGGTTTTCGGCAGAGGCCATGGTCTGTACGAGTCCGGCGGACGGCACGTTCGATGTCGATGCGTTGGACGTAGATAGTGAAGAAGGGATGGGTATTGATTGGTAATGAAGGAGGACCATAACATGAAAAAGTATTTCTATTTTGCTGCAGCCCTTCTTTTTGCTGCCATTTCCTGCACCAAGGAAACCCCTGACACAACCGCAGAGCGTCCGGTTTCTCCGGAACAGAGCGGCCGTAAAACCATTGTCCTGAACATCGCAGGCCCCGACACCAAGACCTATGTGTCCGATCCCGACCACGGCATCATTTCCTGGGAAACCGACGATGTGGTGGGTGTCTTCACGGACAAGGATGTCACGGAGCCTCTTCCGTTTACGCTTTCCAGCAAGTCCGGAGCCAGCGCCACCTTTACGGGCGAGGTCTCCGATGGCGCCAGCCATATCTATGTATTCTATCCTTACAGTGCCGACGCCACATTTGCCGACGGCAAAATCACGATGACCCTGCCTTCAGAGCAGAGCGTCGGGGCCAACAATGTGGCCAAAGGCGCCATGGTGACGGTGGGTGAGGCCGAGGCTACCAAGGGAGGGAATGGCTCATATAGCGTTCACCTTCGCAACGCCTTCTCCTACATCAAATTCAAGATTACCGGCGACGACGTCAAGGAAATTGTCCTTTCCGGCGGGGCCGATAAACTTGCCGGCACGGCCACTTTCTCCGTGGCCGACGGCACCATGACCGGCACCGGCACCGTTTCCTCCATCCGCGCCACCAAGGCCGACGGGTATTTCACCAAGGATACCTACTACTATATCCCAGTGCTTCCTGGTTCCGTGGCAGAACTCAGCTTCTCCATGACCTCCAACACGCACGGGGCGGGCACCGGCACTGCCGATCATGACGACTGGAAGGCCGAGCGTGTGGCCGGTTCCGCCCTCACCTTCACGCGCGGTACGGGCCTCAAGTTCGACGCCCTGGACCAGGGTTCCAAGTGGAGCTGGTACTTCGACATCCGCGACGCCGCCTCCCTTGAGCGCTTCCGCACCCTTGTAGGCGCTGGCAAGTTCCCTGCCGAAGGCGTTGCCAAATTCACCTCCGATATCGATCTCTCCGGCAAAACCCTCACCGCCGCCGCCGGCACCTTCTCCGGCACCCTCGACGGCCAGGGCCACAGCATCACCAACTGGACCAGCGCCGGGGTGAGTCTGTTGAATCTGGTTCCCGGTACTGTCAAAGATTTTACGCTGGACAGTTCCTGCAACCTACAGTTCAATGCTACGCTGGGTGCTTCGTTTGGCTTTGTGTGTGTGGATGTACGAAGTGGAGGAGTTCTTGACGGCGTAACCAATAATGCCAGCATAACCCAGTCCGTGAGCGTTACGGGTGCAGGCTCTGCTGTTCTTGCTCCGCTTGCGGGCCGCTCGTATGGATTGGTGCAAAATTGCATCAACAATGGAAATATAGCTGTTACCGCCTCTGCTGCGAGCCAAAATGTTTATCTGGGTGGTATTGTAGGTTACATCAACTCCGGTGACAAGCTGGCTCTCTACAATAATGAGAATCACGGCGACATTTCCTACAGGGTAAATGCAGCAGGAAAATATATTTATCTTGGTGGTATTGCCGCCGGCACGTCAACTGCCGCCATCGCAAGCGCTACAGCATCTAAGGGAACGATTGATGCCTGCCTCAACACAGGAAATATCACCTATATCTCTACTAATGGCGGCTCCCTTGAAGAGAATGCCGGAACTGCAGTCAGCGGAGGAAACTATATTAAAGTTGGTGGCGTTGTAGGCTATTTTGAAGGAAATGTAACCAATTGTATCAACGGCATTGACGGAAACAATGAGAGGGGTAAAGTTACCGTGACCATTCCTACAAAAGAGAATGGGGCGTGCGCAACAGGCCCCTCCATCGGTGGTGTTGCTGCATTTGTCCTCAGGAATATGACGGGCTGCAAGAACTATGGAAAGGTGAGTGTCAGCGGCACTTTTGCCGGTGGCGAAACCAAAAATGCGGGATGTGGCGTGACCGGAGAGGTTTCCGCAGGCGGTGTGGTCGGTCAGATTGGCGCCTCGGAAAATCCTACTTCTTATTCTTTGAATGACTGCCATAATTATGGTGCTCTTGAACTTAAAGGTTGGATGGCCTACGGCAACGGGACGGGCTTCAACTTCGGTGGCGTAGCGGGCTATTCCGCAGCGCCGGTGAGCAGCTGCTCCAACAATGCATCCATGCTCGCAGAGAGCAAGGGCGCATTCGTGAGAATGGGCGGAGTCGTTGGCAACACCAGTTCTACGGCATCATCGCTCGAGAACAACGGTGCACTTGATTTCCGTCTGGTTCGTTCCACGGCCGGAGACACGGGGAAATACAAGCAGCTTGCTTCCCAACTTCGTATAGGCGGTGTCATCGGTCTTGCCCTTGGCAATTGCACAGACCTTTCAAACAAGAACTCTCTCAAGCTCACCACAACCGCTGCCGACAACCTTGCAGCCCACCTCCAGATTGGCGGTGTCGTAGGTTACACGGAAGGCCTCAGCTTCTCAGGCAATAACAGTGGAAAAATAACTATTGCACATAGCGGCAAGCAGGTCAGGTGCGGCGGCGTTCTTGGCGAACAGCTCAAGAAATCCGGAGATAACGTGCAGACTTTCAGCCTCACGAACTGTGTCAACAACGGCGATATGGATATCACCTGCGGTTCTGTAGATCAGAGTTGGATCGGCGGAGTATTTGGCGTTTTAACCAAACCGGCATCCGGCGACAACACTCACACCGGCCTTGAGAACCACGGAAACATAGACCTTACGATTACCACATCACAGAATTCCGGTTTCTATTACCTTGGCGGAGTTGCTGGTACATCGGCGGCATCCCAGGTCTATACCAACTGCAAGAACTATGGTGACCTCACTTATACGGGTCATGCTAAAATGCGTATAGGCGGCATCAATGCTTACATGAACCGGACGGCTCATGGCTCCGTGGTCGAATGCGACATTACCGCAAACTGCATCGGAAGGGACTACTCAGAAGTTGGCGGCATCAGCGCTTACACCGCTGCAACCGACCTCACCGACTGGTCGTTCACCGGAAATATTAACACTTCGGGTTCTACCAAGAAGGTTTACACCGGCGGCCTGTTAGGCAAGAGCAACGGCGCATCCAAATTCAATGGCTGCTCATTCGGCGGAACCCTTACCGGAGCTGCCGGAAACAACGTCCCCGGACTTTACGTTGGCGGTCTTCAGACCAATGGCTATGCCATGACCTTCGGCGCAACCACCAAGTGCGTTGTGGCTGCCGGCTCCAAGATAAACGGAACAGAGGTCACATCACTTACCAAAGAGAACCTGGTTTCCCAGTCCTCCGACGATGGAACATTCGTTTCAACAGCAACGCTTACCAATATCGTGATTGAGTAGGTGTTAAACAACTTGCACTTTTCCCCGGGCCCTTGCGTCCGGGGATTTTTGTTTTTCTGTGTGGATTGCTTATATTTGCAGTTGGAGCGGCATTCAAGTGCCGGAATAGTTATGTCAACTTATACAATAACGGTTAATGAACGGACAAAGGCTGGAAAAAGCCTTATCAATTACCTTCGAAACCTTGGCGTTATTGAAGAGCCCAATCAGGCTACCATCGCTGCTGTCAACGAAATTCGAAACGGCGGCGGTACATTTTGCAAGTCTTTTGACGATTATCTGAAAACAGTCGCGGAGTTATGAGGTCGATTGTCCTGTCCGGTCAATACAGGTTGTTGATTTATAGCAAAGAGGACAATGGCGCGCTTCATATACTGAATCTCATTCGTACCGGTACCCACGCCGACCTTTTGGGAAAATAGCCATTCTTCCCCGGGCCTTTGCGCCCGGGGATTTTTATTTTTCTGTGCGGATTGATTATATTTGCAGTTGGAGCGGCATTCAAGCGCCGATAATTGTTGTGACACAGGTTGTACTGAACATTAGCAATAAGAAGGACCTTCCTTTCATGAGACATCTTTCTAAAAAGATGGGCTGGTCTTATTATGAATATAGCGTTACCGACAACGATGCTTACCGCGAAGCGATGGATGATATCGCTTCTGGCAGAGTCTATTCAGCTGAAAGCGCAGAAGACATGATGGCTCAAATTCTCGGCTGATGTACGCAATTCAGTATACCAATCGGTTCAAAAAGGATATTCAACGCTGCATCAAGCGAGGATTGGATATTTCCGCTATAACCTTGGCCATCTCTTTGTTATAGCCGAATTACGGCTCTTGTTTTTATACACCGGTACCCACGCCGACCTTTTTGGAAAATAGCCATTCTTCCCCCAGGCCCTTGCGTCCGGGGATTTTTGTTTTTTAGGGGACGACAGATTGTTTTTTCAAGCATTTTGTTTACCTTTGTAGAAGAAGCGGGCGCGCGCCCGAAACAAGAGGAAATGTCTATGAAAAGAATTGTTACGCCTATTTTGTCAACCATCCTGGCCATGACTTTGTGGTCCTGTTCCGCTCATTATGCGCATGTGAGGGTAGTCGCTTCGGATGGAAGCTGCACCGAAAAAGAAGTCCGCCTGAAGGGACGGAATCCGCTTCGGCTGGAGATAGCCAAGTCTGACCTTGCCCTTGCAGATTCCATCTACGTTACGCCGGACTTTGCCCATGCCGAGGCAGGGGAGGAGGGCTTTTTCCTGAACTCCATGGGCTTCATGACCTATTTCCTGGAAGACAGGCCCGACACCAGCACCTGGATCAGCCGCCGGCATCCCCTCAAACTGCAGGGAATCAAGACGCCAGCCGGATGCTACATGGCGGTCTTCGACACCTATCGTTTCCATATCCGCAGCCGGGTGGACGTGAAAGGAGGGCATTACAGCAACACCCTCGTCTATCTCCTTGGCGGCGTTCCGGCGGACGAAGACCTCAGCCTCTCCTTCTATCGGCTCGAAGGAAAGGATGCCACCTATAGCGGCATGGGACGGCTTTACCGGAAACTCTTCGTGGAAGGGAAACTGCCCACGTTGAAGGAGAAAGTTGCTGCGAGACCGCTGCTGAAATATGCCGTGGATAATCCTGAAGTGCGGATCAGGATGGGCTGGAAACCTGTTCCAACGCCCGTGGTGGATCAAACGCCTGAGAATGAGCCCGAGATGCGGGTGAAAGTCCCCTTCGACCGCGTCTGCGACATTGTGGATGCGCTCCAGGCCGGCGGCGTGGACAAAGCCCAACTCACGCTGGTGGGTTGGAATCTGAAAGGACACGATGGCCGTTTTCCCACCGTTTTCCCGCCCGAACCGGCCCTTGGCGGGGCGGCGCGCCTCAGGCACCTGATCCCTTATGCCCAGGAAAGAGGTTATCAGATTGTCCCGCATATCTGTACCGGGGACGCCTATCGGGTATCCGCGGATTTTGACGAGGCCGATGTCGCCAAGAAGGCCGACGGCTCCCTGGACACCCGGGCCATCTACAGCAGCGGCCGCATGTATCAACTCTGTCCCAAGGTCTCCTATGAAAAGTTTGTGAGACCAATAAACGATTCGCTCAAGGCCTATGGCTTCCGCGGTCTTGAATACAATGACGTGTATTCTATCATTCCGCCTGTAACATGCCATGATCCCAATCACCCGCTTACGTCGGAGCAGGCTGCCGAATATGACAGGCTCATCCTCCAGGATGGGGCCGACAAGATTGGCGGCATCGCCTCCGAAGGCGGCTTTGACCACGTGGCCAGCGTGCTGGATTTCTGCCTGTACGCATCCCAGGAAGGCCTTACGGCCCTCGGCTTCAGGAAAAACCGTGATGCCTACGTCCCCATCTGGCATATCATTTACAACGGATACATCTACTCCTGTCCTTTCAGCCAAAGCGTGAATTACCCGGTCAAAGACCCCGGATACGCCATGAAAATACAGGAATACGGCGGCCATCCCACTTTCTACTTCTATTCGGCGCACCGCGATGACAACAAAAACTGGATTGGCACCCATACGCAGGATTTGCGCTGTGGGACGGAGGAAGAACTGGAGGCATCCGTCGCCGCCATCCGGCAGGGATATGACTATCTGAAGCAATACGGTTACATTCAATACCTTACCTTTGAAGACCATGAGGAAATTGCCCCCGGCGTGTTCCGCTCACTGTTCTCTGATGGAACCTGTACCTATTGCAATTATTCTGACAAGGCTTTTGAAATTCAAAATATCTGCGTACCTTCGTATTCGTGGGTAATTATCCCCGGCACAGAAGGTCATGAATAATTTGTTGTCGTCGCTGTTGATTGCCGTCGTTTTTTGTGTTCAGGCAATGTCTGTCTCCCTGCCGGAAAGGCAGAAAGGGGACATCAAGGTGTCTGTAAAGGATACCTTTCTCACCGTTGTTCCGGACACGCTGTGGGTAAATTTGGAAAGGGGAGAGCGTACCGTTTTGAGCGGTCCCCTGGCCCCTCCGCAAAGAGGCCTGTATCAGTTGAACGGCTATCAGGTCTTCAGAAACGATGCAAACCGGTTCGTCTTTGGCCGCGAAAACCTCCCGGGCGGCGAATATATGGTTGCCTGGAGAATCTGCGGCGGCGTAAAAGTGTTGCAGGAAGCGAGAAAGATTCCCCGTGCGTATCGCAGAAAACGACTATATGCCAGAATTACCATTCGGCACGACAGCAACATCCGTTTTTATTATGCGGAGGAGCAGCATGCGCATCTGGATGCCGCCGGCTGGGACAGCTTTTCAGGGGTGATGGATGCGAAAGTGGTCAGGCACAAGGGGGCCGACGGCACCAAGGGCGCCTGGATGGCGGCCTTGCGGGGGCGTGGTCCCGAAGGACGGCCTGCAAAGGACAGGCTGAAGCCCATGAAGGCGGAACTTGTCGCCACTGTTCCCAACACGCCGGGACGGCGCTACTCCTGCCAAGGACTTGCCGTTCAGGGCGATACCGCCATCATCATCCGTGACAAAGGCTGGTGTGAACTCTTTGACCTGAAAGCGCAGCGCTCCCTTTCTTTCTATAAACTGGAGGGAAACGACTCCCATTGCAACAACGCCGTCTTTGGTCAGGCGAAGGGTAGCATTTTCCCGCTTTTATACATTTCGGAAGACAATGGCGGCCATGCCTGCCTGGTGACCGACATCGGCCTGAAGGAGGCCCGGATTGTGCAGAGAATCTATTATGATACCGACGGGGCCGACTATCCGGGTCCGTTTGACTGGATGGTGGACCGAGAGAGGGGATGCCTATATACTTACGGCGGTTCACGTTGGCAGAAACGCTGGATCAAGCGCTTCCCGTTGCCATCGGCCCAGATTCCGGAGGTCCATCTGAGGCCGGAAGACGCCCTCCAGACCATATACTACGATGAAGTAGGGATAGGGCAGGGCGGTTTTGTGAAGGACGGCCGGATATACCTGACGGCCGGTTATCCGCCTTATTATTGCAAACTGCATGTTTATGATGCACGGTCCGGTGTTCCGCTGCTGCAACAGGACCTTCGGGAGCTCAAGTATGAGCCGGAGGGCATGGATGTGCAGGACGGCTGGCTGTATATGGCCTTTTGGTGTGGAGATGAGGGAACCAAGATTTATAAATTCAAATTATGACACGTAAAACACTTATTCTCGCAACCGTACTTGGCTTGTTCGCCGTTCAGTCGCAGGCGAAAGTTACGCTTCCGTCCTTTTTTTCGGACAACATGGTACTGCAGCAGAAGGCGGACGTCGCTTTCTGGGGCACTACAGACAGCGGCCGGAAGGTGACGGTTGCACCGTCGTGGACCAGGCGGAAATATATCGCGGAGCCGGCAGAGGGCGGAAAATGGTTCCTGCGTATCCCTACGCCCGAAGCCGGTGGCCCTTACAGCATCACGTTCAGCGACGGCGAGAAGACCACAATCGGCAATGTCCTGCTGGGTGAAGTGTGGTATTGTTCCGGTCAGTCCAATATGGAGATGCCCATGAAGGGCTTCTCCAGCCAGCCGGTAGAGGGAGCGGCCGATGTAATCCTGTCGGCCAAGCCGGCCCGCCCCATCCGGATGTGCACCATAGTACGGAAGACTTCGGCGACGCCCTTGGAAGCATGTGGAGGGTCCTGGCAGGAGAATACGCCGGAGGCTGTCGCTCTCACCAGTGCGGCCGCCTATTTCTTTGCCATGCGCTTGCAGGAGGTGCTGGATGTCCCCGTGGGCCTTCTTATCAGCGACTGGGGCGGCACGCCTATCGAGGCCTGGATGGACCGGGCCACCATCGAAAGGGATTTCGCGGCCGAGTTTGACCTTTCCCATCTGGATGCGGGCGTTTTGCCGGAAAAAGCACAGAAGAAGCCGAGTACGCTGTTCAACGGCCAGGTGGCCCCCTTGGCACCGTTCACCTTCAAGGGAATGCTCTGGTATCAGGGAGAGGACAACCGGAAGCGGGCGCAGCAATATGCAAGGCTTCAACCGGCCTATGTGAACATGATGCGGGAAGTTTTCCAGAATCCCGAGGCTCCCTTCTATTTTGTGCAAATCGCCCCCTACAAATACAGCAGCCCGGACAAAACCACCAACGGGTACTTTTATGAGATGCAGGAAAAGACCTTGTCGCTCATTCCCAACAGCGGAATGGCCGGCACGGCGGATATAGGAGAGTACGGGACCATCCATCCTTGCAAAAAGAAGCAGGTGGGAGACCGGCTGGCCTATCTTGCCCTCAGCAAGACCTATGGTATCAAGGGTATCGAGGCGGAAAGCCCCTCTTTCAAGAGCGTGCGGTTTGAGGAAGGGAAGGCAACCGTGACCATGAATGTGGGGCCCATGGGACTCTCTCCCATGGGGCAGGACCTGACGGGGTTCGAGCTGGCCGGTGAAGACAAAGTGTTCTACCCGGCAACAGGTGTAGTGAAGGGCCGGGTGAACGTGATTGTGAGCGCTCCGGAGGTCCCCAACCCGGTGGCCGTGCGCTATTGTTTCAAGAACTGGGCTGTGGGAACGCTGTATAATGCCTATGGTATTCCCGCCCTTCCTTTTCGTTCAGATGATTGGGAGTATATTAACAAATGATAAAGTATATGAGAAAAGCTATTTTTGCCATGCTGGCATTGGGCTTGTTGGCAAGTTCCTGTGCCCCGAATGCCCAATGGGCTCCCGCCGGAGACCACATTCTTACAGACTGGGCCGCCCAGGTGAGCCCGCAGAATGCCCATCCTGAGTACCCGCGTCCGCAGCTCATCCGCGCAGACTGGAAGAGTCTCAACGGGCTCTGGGATTATGCTATCACCAAGGCCGACGCTCCCAGGCCCGATGCATGGGACGGACAGATTCTGGTTCCTTTCTGTGTGGAGTCCGCCCTGTCCGGCGTAGGACGCCGCGTGGGAGCAGACAGCACGCTTTGGTATAAGCGTGAGATCAAGACCCCGCGTGGATGGAAAGGCCGTGTGCTCCTTCATTTCGACGCGGTGGACTGGAAAACTACGGTGTGGCTGAACGGGCAGGAGCTCGGGACGCATACAGGTGGATATACCGCTTTTTCTTATGACATTACGGATGCCATGAAAAAGGGCGCGCAGGAACTTGTCGTGCGGGTCTGGGACGGCACAGACAACGACGAGCAGCCCCGTGGCAAGCAGGTCGCCGAGCCCTACAGCATCTGGTACACGCCCGTTACCGGTATCTGGCAGAGTGTATGGCTGGAGCCGGTCCCCGAGGCTTATGTGAAAGATTATAACTGCACGTCGGATATCGAAAAAGGCACCCTTACGGTGTTCCCGGAGCTGGAGGGTGAGGCCGACTCCGTGGAGGTAGTCCTTTATGAGGGTGGCGAAGGTTATGACGCTGAGGCCGGCCAACATGGCGCCTTGTTATGCTCGGCCCAGGCCGCCGCAGGCGAGCCGCTGGAACTGAGAATCCCGGAGCCGGAGCTGTGGTCGCCGGAGCACCCGTATCTGTACGCGCTTGAGATAAAAGTCCTGTCGGCCGGGAAAGAGATGGATAAGGTGAGTGCCTATACGGCCCTTCGTTCCAGCACGCAGGTCATTGACGGACAAGGCTATAAGCGTCTGGGCCTCAATGGAAAGCCGTACTTCCAGTTCGGCCCCCTGGACCAGGGATGGTGGCCCGACGGCCTTTATACCGCCCCTACGGACGAGGCCCTTGTGTACGATATCGTCAAAACCCGGGATTGGGGCTACAACCTCATCCGTAAGCACATCAAGGTGGAACCTGCCCGTTGGTATTATTACTGTGACCGCATGGGGATGCTGGTCTGGCAGGACATGCCTTCCGTGGCCAAAAACGTCAAAACGCCCAAGGGCGATCCTAACAAGCAGTGGGGCCAGTGGCACTACGGTGACGGTTGGGACTATCCGCTGTCAGACTCGGCCAAAGCCAATTACTACAAGGAATGGGGTGAGATTATGCATCAGCTCAAAAAATATCCTTGTATTGTGGTGTGGGTTCCCTTCAATGAGGGGTGGGGCCAGTTTGATACGGAAGCCGTGGCGGCGTTTACCCGGGAGCAGGACGCTACCCGTCTGATTAACTCCGCTTCCGGCGGCAGTTCCCGCCTTTGTGGCGACATCCTGGATGGCCACAATTATCCCCGTCCCATTATGAAATTCCGCAGCGAAGGGGCTCAGATAGACGTGCTGGGCGAGTACGGCGGAATTGGTTATGCGGTGGAAGGCCATCTTTGGCAGGCCGACAAAAACTGGGGCTATAAGGGCCTTTGCAACAGTGGGGAAGAGGTGCTGGAGAAGTACCGCCACTACGCTTTGGATGAGTTTATTCCGGAAATCAAGAGCGGTGTGTCGGCGGGTGTCTATACCCAGACCACCGACGTGGAAATTGAGGTGAACGGCCTCATGACCTATGACCGTAAAGTGATTAAGGTGGATGAGGCCGCCCTCCGTGACATTAACCTGCAGGTTCGGGCTGCACTGTAAACTTGTAACTGTTCGATTATGAGAAGAACGCTTGCCCTGTTAATGTCCGCAATCCTGGCATGGGTGCCGGTTGGGGCGCAGAAAAGACATGTACATACTGTGGTTGAAATACCACGGGTAGAAGCCCGGGTGATTCCCATCGGCACAGAAAAAATGCAGATATTGCTGCAGGTGGACGAAGACGGGAAGGTGTTTATGCCCCATGTGGGAGCGCCGATTGCCAATCCGCAGGAATTCCTGCGTTATAAAGGGGGACGGCGCTGGCTGCGGGAGGCATATCCGGCACAAGGCGGAACTTTTCTGGGCGTGCCTGCGTTTCATGTCAAATATAAGGATGGTACGCACAATACGGAGCTCCGGTATGTTTCCCATCAGTGTCATGCATCCGATGGGGTGGAGACCACTGCCGTGGCGCTCAGCGATTATGTGACTTCTTTGGAAGTTAGGCTCATCTTCTGCGCCTATGCCAAGGAAAATGTCATCAAGGCACATACGGAGATTACCAATGCCGGCAAGACTCCGGTCGAACTCCTGGAGTACGCATCAAGTGCGCTCAACCTGGAAGCTGACAAGTATCTTCTGACGCATTTCCGTGGCGACTGGGCCGTAGAGATGCAGCCTGTACACGAGCAGCTTGAGTATGGGACAAAAGTCATAGAATCCCGTCGCGGAACCCAGGGGACCAGAAACGAGAATCCTTCTTTCCTGCTCTCTCTTGGGAGCGATTCCTTTTCTGAAGAATATGGCGATGTGCTGGCGGGAGGGCTATGCTGGAGCGGGAATTTCACGCTGAGTTTTGACCGCAGTGTGAACGGCCGGCTTAGCATTCTGGCCGGTATCGCATCCCACGCCAGCGCGTACCCCCTTCGACCGGGGAAAACGTTTGTGACGCCGGACATGGTCTGGACTTTCTCTATGGAGGGGGCCGGCGGCGCTTCCCGCAACCTTCACCGCTGGGCAAGGCGCGAAGGTGTCTATCGTGGCGGAACCATTACGCCAACGCTGCTGAACAGCTGGGAGGGCGCTTATTTTGACTTCACGACACCCGTTCTTACCGGGATGATTGACGATGCTGCCCGGATGGGCCTTGAGATGTTTGTTCTGGATGATGGTTGGTTTGGGACCAAGTACCCGAGAAACTCGGACAAATGCGGGCTTGGAGACTGGGAACTCAATTCGGCCAAGATTCCGGAAGGGATTGAGTATCTGGCCGCTTATGCCCATGAGAAGGGGCTCAAGTTTGGAATTTGGATTGAACCTGAGATGGTGAGTCCTCTCTCTGTCCTTGCTGAGACCCATCCTGAATGGGTTGTCCAGAGTCCTGGCCGGGAAATTTATCAGAGCCGAAACCAGTGGTGTCTGGATTTGAGCAACCCGGCTGTGCAGGATTTTGTCTATGGCATCTTTGACAGGACGATGCAACTGGCCCCGGGTATCGATTACATCAAGTGGGACTGCAACCGCCCGGTCGTCTCTTTTGGCAGCCCTTATCTTGGCAATGAGCAGGATCGTTTCTTTGTGGAGTATGTCCAGGGTCTGTACAGCGTCATGGACCGCATTCGCGAAAAATATCCGGATGTAATGATCCAATGTTGTGCTGGCGGCGGGGCAAGGGTGGATTACGGCGCCCTGAAGCGTTGCAACGAGTTCTGGACGTCGGACAATACAGATGCCATATCCCGTGCAACCATCCAGTATGCTACGTCTATGGTTTATCCTGCGTGTGCCATGGCCTCGCATGTCTCTGCTGTACCCAATCATCAGACAGGCAACGTTACGCCCCTCAAAATGCGTTTTGACATGGCGGCGGCTGGTCGCTTGGGGATGGAACTGCAGCCCAAGAACCTCACGGAGGAAGAGCGTGCGCTGGCCATGCGGTGCATCGCATCCTACAAGGGCTTTCGCGAAGTGGTGTTTACCGGAGATTTGTATCGGCTTTCTTCCCCTGTCGATTCGGATTATTATAGTTTCATGTATGTGAATGAAGACAAGTCAAAGGCCGTTGTTTTTGAATTCTGTCTCCGTTATCAGGCGCGTGAGAGCCGGGACCGGGGCCTGCTTTTGAAAGGCCTCGATCCCGCCCGGACGTACAAGGTAGTGGAGCAGAACGTGGACCAGTCCTGCTGGTGGGGGAATGGTCAGTTTTTCCATGGAGACTTTCTTATGGAAGGAGGGTTCAATCCCCGTCTTGTGCAAAGTGGTGCCAGTGCCATCTTTGTGCTTGAGGCATCTCAATAGCAGCAAGCGCTTAATCGCAGTCACGGAAAAACCGCATTAGAACGTTCTCTAATGCGGTTTTTCTGTGACTCCCACAGGATTCCCACCAGAAATAAAGGTAGACAATGGAACTTATAACCATCAAATGCAGGACGCAAAAAGAGTCAGGAAAGCTCAAACTCAGATTCCGTCTTCGTGAGGGACGGGGCGTCGAGCTCTATCATAGGAGCGATATCGAGAAACTTGAGGTTATTTGAACAAATGTAAAGTTTTTGACAACATTGGAAACAATCTTTACACAAACCATAAAACGACAATTCTCATAAAAATTTAGTAATCAGTCGTTTGCTGAATTAGGCACAGGGGTTGTACTTGCGCATGCAACAGAAAATGCTTACATTCGTATTTGATTATGACTTTAAAGAAAGGGAGAATACTCGTAGTGGATGATAACGCCGGCATCCGACGGGCGTTGGAGATTTTGTTGCCGACTCATTTTGCAGAGGTGAAGACGATCCCATCACCTGCGACATTGGTGTCCTCGCTGGAGCAGTTCCGTCCGGATGTAGTGCTACTGGACATGAACTTCAACACCAGCATCAACACAGGGAATGAAGGGCTGTACTGGGCCGGGGAAATCAAAAAGATGGTGCCGGAGGTGGAAGTGGTCCTGTTTACGGCTTATGCCGATATTTCCCTGGCGGTGGAAGGAATGAAGCGCGGTGCGTTTGATTTCATTGTGAAGCCGTGGGACAACGACAAACTCGTGGCAACGCTCACTGCAGCCCGGGATAAGGCCAGGAAGGCAATGGGGAGAGATTCTTCGGCCAAAGGCCTCAGAATGACAGAAGGCGGCCTGTCCTGTCATCCTGAGCGTAGCGAAGGATCTATGTTCTGGGGCTCTTCCAGGCCGATGGAAGCCATCCGTAAAACGCTGGATAAGATTGCACCTACCGATGCCACGGTGCTGATTACCGGCGAGAACGGCACCGGCAAGGATGTTCTGGCGCGGGAGATTCACACACATAGCCTCCGGAGCGGCAAGCCGATGGTAGCCGTTGATGCGGGTGCCATAACGGAGACGCTGTTTGAGAGCGAGCTGTTTGGCCATGTGAAAGGTGCGTTTACTGACGCGCATACAGACCACGTTGGCAAATTTGAACAGGCCGATGGCGGGACGTTGTTCCTGGATGAAATCGGCAATATTCCTCTGCACCTGCAGGCAAAGCTGCTTCGTGCTATTCAGAACCGGAGCATTGTACGGGTGGGCGGCAATGAGGCCAAGCCCATCAATATCCGTTTGATCTGCGCCACAAATATGGATTTGGAGCAGTTGGTGCGTGAAGGCCGGTTCCGGGAGGATCTGTATTATCGCATCAATACCGTTCATATCGCCTTGCCTGCACTCAGGGAGCGAAAGGAAGATATTGTGCCTCTGGCGCAGATGTTTCTGGAGCGGTTCGCTGAGAAGTATCATCGGCCTTTGGCTGGGATTGCTCCGGATGCAGCTGCGATGCTGACGGAGGACCGCTGGAGCGGCAATATCCGCGAGTTGCAGAACTGCATTGAGAAGGCGGTCATCCTGAGCGACTCTCCTGTCATTCTGAGCGAAGCGAAGAATCTGACAGCGAAGGACATCCAGATAGAGCCTTCGGGCTCCGCCCTCAGGATGACAGCGGGCACAGGCACGCTCAAGGCTGTCAATGAGGCCGAGGAGGAACGGATGATTCGCCAGGCGATGGACCGGACGAACGGCAATATCTCCGCTGCAGCGAAGATGCTGGGTGTGAGCCGGCCGACACTGTATGCCAAACTGAAAAAATATGGATTGTAGATTCTTCGGCCTTCGGCCTCAGAATGACATGCCTTTGTCATCCTGAGCGTAGCGAAGGATCTGAAAATATGGAACTCTGGCAAATCATACTGCTCTGTACCATCGTCGCAATCATTTCGGCGGTGATATCTACCATCCGGACCAGACGGCGGGACATCAAGAAGGTAGCCTATATGATGGATGCGCTGGAAGATGGCGAACTGAACTTCCGCTTCCAGGACAAGAACAAGTTCAACCGCACCCTCAACCGTATCCGCACCATCTTTGAGAAGCAGCGGCAGGCTCACGAGCAGGATTCCTGGACAAAACTCATCCGCGTGCTCACGCACGAGATTATGAATACGGTGTCGCCGATTGCCTCCTTGTCGGACGCGATGGCGAAATCTGTCGATGAGAACGGTCACAGCGAACTGGACATCAAGGCCGGGCTGGAGA
>DFFY01000020.1:3978-10533 GCA_002371115.1 Bacteroidales bacterium UBA3764 | reverse complement strand
GTTTGGCCTCGGGACTTACACAGGCTTGGGGGTGAATTTTGTTCATAGCTGTTTATTTTTGCAAGGCGGCTCTCAGCGCCCTTGCGGCTTTCGTGTTAATGGAATGACCGGGCTTGTAGGCGGTGATGCGGGCGTTGAAGAAACCGCCGGCCAGGCGGAGGTCTCCCAGCAGGTCCAGCATCTTGTGCCGGCCGCACTCATCCGGGAAATGAAGCTCCAGATTGTTGAGGTATCCTTCTGCCGTGGGCTTTACGTCGGGCAGGTTGAACAGGTTCTGCAGGCTGCTCAGCTGCTCTTCGCTCACGGGATTCTCCACGATGACGATGGCATTGTCCACGTCTCCTCCCTTGATGAGGTTGTTGCGGTACAGGTACTCAATCTCGTGGAAGAAGACGAAGGTGCGGCATACGCCAATCTCCTGTGCATAGTCCACATTCATATCCCAGTGGGCGCTCTGGATGCCCAGGATCTTGGAATTGAAGTCTACGGTGATATCGGCCGACGGGGCGTCCGCCGGCTCGATCTTCACCCAGGAGCCGGTGCGTTCGTTGCGCACTTCCACGGTCTGGGAAAGGGTGAGGTACTGACGGGGAACTTCCTGGTCCTGCAGGCCGTCCTTGACGATGGCTTCGATATACGGACGGGCGCTGCCGTCCAGGATGGGGACCTCGATGTTGTCCAGTTCGATGAAGGCATTGTCTATTCCCAGGCCGGTGAGGGCGCTCAGCAGGTGCTCAATGGTAACCACCACGGCCTCATTGGCCGATATGGTGGTGCTGCGGGCCGTGTTGCTTACATTATCGGCCACAGCCTCGATGATGGGCTTGCTTCTGAGGTCTGAACGGCGGAAACGGATGCCGGTGTTAACGGGTGCGGGCATCAGTTTCATATGTGCGTACGTTCCCGTATGCAGTCCCTTGCCCTGGAAGTAGTAAATCTTCTTGAGTGTATGCTGGTTGTTTTTCATCCTATTGTTCTGCGGCCCGCTTGAACAAAGCGTAAGCCTTCATATAAAGTTTGGCATCTATGGCCGGGGAGCCCAGAAGAACCTGATTTTCCTTGCGTACATTTCCGCTCACCCCACCCTGTGCCAGGATGGTGGTATGGTCTGCTATCTTGAGGTGACCGGCAATTCCCACCTGTCCGGCCAGGATGCAGTATTTTCCAATCTCCGTGGATCCGGCTATGCCTGTCTGGGCCGCCATCACGGTATGGTCCCCGATGATGACGTTGTGGGCTATCATGCAGAGGTTGTCTATGCGCACGCCGTTGCCGATGATGGTGGATTCCATCTGGGCACGGTCCACAGTGGTATTGCTTCCTATCTCTACGTCGTTTCCTATGACCACGTTGCCCAGGTGCTCTATCTTTTCCCAACTGCCGTCCGGCTGAGGCGCGTTGCCGAAGCCGTCGTCTCCGATGATGCAGCCGGCGTGCAGGATGACATTGTCACCAATAACCATGCCAGGGAAAATGTGCACCCCGGGATAGAGGATGCAGCCCCGGCCGATGACGGTGTCGTCTCCTATGGTTACGTGTTCGTGAATGACCGTGTTGTCTCCAATTTTCACCCGTCGGCCCACATAGCTGAAGGCCCCGACGTACACCTTCTTTCCGAATTTCGTGGAGAAGGGGAACCAGCGGGAGAGCAGGCTGCGGTATCCTCTCGCCTTCTTTTTCTGGGCCGATGTATACTTGAGGAGCTCTGCGACGGCGGTGTAGGCGTTGTCCACCCTCACCAGGGTGGGCGTCACGGGCTGTTTGGGCACGAAGGTCTTGTCTACCAGCAGGATACTGGCCTGGCTGGTATAGACATATTCTTCGTATTTGGGATTGGCGAAAAAGCTGAGCGCTCCCGGTTTGCCATGTTCAATCTTGGCAAACTTGGTGGCTTTGGCGTTTTCGTCACCCTCTACGGTGCCCTTCAGAAGCTGGGCCAGAAACTTGGCGGTATATTCCATAAACTAAATCAGCGGTTCGGCGGTCATCGCGGCAGGCTGGGGAATTCCCATCAGCTTGAGGATGGTAGGGGCCACATTGCAGAGAGCTCCGTCCTTGACGCTCTTCACCTGTTCTCCGGCATTGATGACCACAAACTGAACGGTGTTCAGGGAGTGGGCGGTGTTGGGAGAGCCGTCCGGATTGACGGCAAAGTCTGCGTTGCCGTGGTCTGCGGTGAGAAGGACCACATAGTCCTTCGCGATGGCCTCTTCCACCACCTGGCCCACCAGCCGGTCTATGCAGGTGACGGCCTGGGTAATGGAGGTGTAGATGCCGGTGTGGCCCACCATATCTCCGTTGGCGAAGTTGAGGATGATCATATCCTGTTTGCCGGTGCGGATCTGGGCGATGAGTTTTTCGGCCACCTCGGGGGCGCTCATCTGGGGCAGGAGGTCGTAAGTGGGGACCTTGGGGCTGTTCACCAGGATGCGCTCCTCGTTCTCGAACACGGTCTCACGGCCGCCGTTGAAGAAGAAGGTGACGTGGGCGTATTTCTCCGTTTCCGCGATGCGAAGCTGGTGCTTGCCGGCCTTGGAAACGGTTTCTCCCAGGGTGTCCTGGACCAGTTCCTTGTCGAAGAGGATGTGGACGCCCTTGAAGGAAGCGTCGTAGGGAGTGAGGCAGCAGTAGTACAGGGGAAGGGTGTGCATCCCTTCCTCCGGCATATCCTGCTGGGTGAGGACGGCGGTGAGCTCACGGGCGCGGTCGTTGCGGAAGTTGTAGAAGATGATGGCGTCACCTTCCTCGATGGTGGCTACGGGCTTGCCGTTCTCCGTCACTACGATGGGCTTGATGAATTCGTCCGTCAAATCTGCGTCATAGCTGGCCTGGATGCCGGCCTGGGCGCTCTCGAATGCGGCACCCTTGCCTTCCACCAGGAGGTCATAGGCCTCTTTCACACGGCCCCACCGTTTGTCGCGGTCCATGGCGTAGAAGCGGCCGCACACGGAAGCCACCTTGCCGGTGGTCTGGGCCATCTTTTCTTCCAGCTCCTTCACGAAGCCCAGGCCGCTGTGCGGGTCTGTGTCACGTCCGTCCATGAAGGCGTGGACATACACTTTGTCCAGCCCCTCTTCCTTGGCAACGCGCAGGAACTCATACACGTGGTCCAGGGAGCTGTGTACGCCGCCATGGGAGGTAAGGCCCATCAGGTGCAGCTTTTTGCCGCTCTGCTTCACATAGTCATAAGCAGCCTTTATCTCCTTGTTCTCCAGTAGTTTATGTTCACGGCAGGCAATATTGATTTTCACCAGGTCCTGATACACCACGCGGCCGGCGCCCAGATTCATGTGACCCACCTCGGAGTTGCCCATCTGGCCGTCCGGAAGGCCCACATATTCACCGCAGGCCTGCAGGTGACCGGAAGGATACTTGGCGCGGAGGGCGTCAATGTTGGGCGTGCCCTGGGTCCAGATGGCGTTGGAGTAGTCGTGACGGCCTTCGCCCCAGCCGTCCAAGATCATGAGAAGTACTTTACGATTATTATTCATAGCATATAATTATAATTCAGCCTTTTACCTTCGATTGAGCGTCTCTTTGCCGGCCATCGGCCTCCGAGTTGAGCAATGGGCAATCGAACTTACAAAGTTAGTCATTTTTTGCGGAAATGCGAAGAATCCGGCGGGTGGTGGCGGTAACGCGGACGCTGTGGTCGATGCAGAAGGGGATGACGGCCAGCACATGGTGCGGGTCTCGGGCGCTTTTCAGCAGCGGAACAAACGGTTTTTCATCGGCAGGAATATGATGGTCCGTGAACCAGTCCTGCAGTTTCTTGCGCCCCGGCGCCCCCAGCGGCTTTATCCAGTCTCCGCTTTCCCAGGCGCCTTCCGCATAATCTCCCACCTTGTCCGCATCCAGGATGAGCATCCCCTCCGGCTGCTTCACCGCCTCCGTTCCATCCCACTCCTCTTCAGCAAGGGCATGTGCCACCGCTCGTCCTTGATTTTGGCCGTTTTTGAGGATGAGACCCTGGTTTTCGCCCTCTCGTCCTTGATTTTGGCCGTTTTTGAGGATGAGATTCAGTTCTGCGGCGAATCGCTCCATATCCCGGTTCAGGGTGTGGATGAACGAGGGGTTGATGGTGGCGAAGACGGGGAACACCAGATTGCGGATTTTGTTCCGTTTGTAGTCGGTCTGGGCATTGGTGCTGTCCTCGCGCCAGCTAAGACCCTGCTCCCGAGCGAAGTCCTCAATTTCCTCCCGCGTCATTTCCAGCAACGGGCGGAGCAGGGGAATGTCCCCAAAATCAGGGTCCGGGATAACCCCTTCTGCCTTCATGCCCGTGATGCCCTTTAGTCCGGTTCCGCGTAACAAGTTCAGTATCAGCGTTTCCGCATTGTCGTTAGCATTGTGCGCCACGGCCACGGCCTTATATCCATGCTCCCGGCACAGCTGCCCAAACCAGTGATACCGCAGCCTGCGCGCTGCCATTTCTATGGAAATCCCCTGGGCCCGGGCAAACGCTTCTGTGTCGAAGCGCTTCACATGGCAGACAATGCCATGGCGGGCGGCCTGTTCGCAGACAAAAGCCTCGTCACCGTCGCTCTCCGCACCGCGCAGTCCGAAGTTGCAGTGTGCAATGGCGAAAGGCCCGCCTTCCAGACGGACCTTTTCCATAAGGCACATGGAATCAATGCCTCCGCTGACTGCAACCAGGAGCATTAGCGCTGATGCGAGAAGCTGTACGTGAAACCGAACTCCAGGAATTCCTTGAACTGAACGCCCTTGGCATCGGCCTTGCCGTCCTTGTCTGTGTCACGCACATGTACGAGCGGGTCGTAAATCAGGTTGGTGGAAACCGTGAGGGCAAAGAATTTGGCCAGCTTCCAATATACTTTGTTGTCCCAGGTGATACGCGGCTCCACCTTGGGTTTCAGGTAGTTGTAGAACAGGGTGAGCTGCGTGGAGAGGGAGAGGTTGTCGTTGAACACCCAGGAGGCGTCTGCCTTGAGCTGGGCACCGAATTCCATACGTACGGCGCGGAAAGCGTTAAAATCTGCGGCCGTGTTGGCCGCCTTGCGGGCGTCGGCCTCTCCGGCGTAGGCATCGGGATTCTTCAAATCCATACCGTAGGTGTACCGCAGCTCAGGAATGGTCACGAACACGGCACTTCCGGTGAGGGGGGCAAAGTTCAGGGAGAACCAGGGAGCGGGCGTCCACAGCACACCAAGACCCAGATTCATGTAGGCCGGAGCCAGGAAACCGGATTTCAGCTTGCGGGCTTCCAGCCAGTCTTTCGCCGTAGGGTCCAGCTGATTCCCGTTTTCATCGTATTTTGTTGCCGGCGTTTTGTAGTCGTAGTTGTGGCCGAACTGGTTCAGGAAGTCGAAGCTGGCGGAATAGGACAGGTGACGCACCGGCGTCTCGTAGCCCCATTTGGACTCAAGGTACATGCGGTCCTTGTTCTTCTGGAGAATGGGCTTGTCCGCGCTCCACAGGAAACCGTAGTCCAGCTGGATGCGGTTTACGCCGGTGAGTTTTCCTTTGGCATAATTGGCGCTGGCGTCCACGTTGCCGGCCAGCGACAGGTTGTTGTAGCCGCCTGCCGCCCACTGGTTCAGGTAGGTCTGGCCAAAGTTGATGTTGGTAAGGATGGTGTTGGTCCAGTATTTGGGCTTTTCCACTTTCTCGGGAACGTCATCCGCGGCACTCAGGGCGGCGGCGGCTGCTGCGGCGGCTTCCTGGGTGTTCTGTGCCTGGGCGGCAAGCACTGCGGCCATCAGGGCAATCGATACAAAAATCTTTTTCATTTTTAAGGTAAGTTTAGATGCCCGGTCAAAGCCGGGCATGAAATTAATAGGACCGGGCAAACAGAACTCTCTGGTGGGAGGGCTTGCCGGTGTAAATGCATTTCCCTTCTTCAAAGCACAGGGCGCTGTCCACGGGGATGCAGCGGATGGTTGCCTTGGTCTCCTCCTGGATTTTGGCCTCGGTTTCTGCGGTGCCGTCCCAGTGGCAGAGCAGGAAGCCGCCCTTTTCAATCTCTTCCTTGAACTCCTCCCAGGTGTCCACCTTGCGGATGGACGCGTCGCGGAAGGCCAGGGCCTTGTTGTAAATGTTCTTCTGGATGTCCTCCAGCAGGCCGATGATGCGGTCCTCCAGGCCTTCTATCGGCTCGGAGATTTTCTCCAGGGTGTCGCGGCGGGCCACCTCCACGGTGCCGTTCTGCAGGTCCCTCGGGCCCATGGCCAGACGCACGGGAACGCCCTTGAGCTCCCATTCGGCGAACTTGAAACCGGGACGCAGGGTGTCGCGGTCGTCAATCTCCACGCTGTGGCCCTTGGCTTCCAGCGCCTTCTTCACCTCGTACATTTTGTCCAGCACGGCGTTGTGCTCTTCTTCGCTCTTGTAGATGGGTACCATCACCACCTGGATGGGGGCCAGGGCAGGGGGAAGCACCAGGCCGTTGTCGTCTCCGTGGGCCATGATGAGGGCGCCCATCAGGCGGGTACTCACGCCCCAGGAGGTGGCCCAGACATAGTCCTGCTTGCCTTCCTTGTTGGTGAAAGTGACGTCGAAGCTCTTGGCGAAGTTCTGGCCCAGGAAGTGGGAGGT
>DFFY01000020.1:0-3888 GCA_002371115.1 Bacteroidales bacterium UBA3764 | reverse complement strand
CCTGCATCAGGGCCTCGATGGTCATGGTGTCCAGGGCGCCGGCAAAACGCTCGCCGGGGCTCTTGTGGCCCACTACAACGGGCAGGGCCATTACCTCGCGGGCGAACTTGGCATAGACGTTCACCATCTGCGTTTTCTCTGCCTCGGCCTCCTCTGCGGTAGCGTGGGCGGTGTGGCCCTCCTGCCACAGGAATTCGGCGGTTCTCAGGAACAGGCGCGTACGCATTTCCCAGCGTACCACGTTGCACCACTGGTTGCACAGGATGGGGAGGTCTCTCCAGCTGTGCACCCAGTTTTTATAGGTGTTCCAGATAATAGTTTCCGAGGTGGGACGTACAATGAGTTCTTCCTCCAGTTTGGCTTCAGGGTCCACCACGATGCCGTTTCCGTTGGGGTCGTTCATGAGCCGGTGGTGCGTTACCACGGCGCACTCCTTGGCGAATCCGGCCACGTGTTCCGCCTCACGGCTGAAAAAGCTCTTGGGAATGAACAGGGGGAAATAGGCGTTCTTTACGCCGGTTTCCTTGAACATGCCGTCCAGGATATGCTGCATTTTTTCCCAGATGGCGTAGCCGTAGGGTTTGATGACCATGCAGCCGCGAACGGCAGATTGTTCGGCCAGGTCGGCCTTTACTACCAGGTCGTTGTACCACTGGGAGTAGTTGTCGGACCTTTTGGTTACCTCTTTTGCCATGTTATTGTTTGTTTATTTTTGTTTTTATGCGTAATATTGCGTGCAGAATGGGCGGTGCAGGTATAATAATTGCAGTTGTGCGCCCAAATGCCCTATTAGGGCACAAAGATACTTATTTTTATTGGATAAAAGGAGGTACTGACGATGAAAAAGAGTTTTTTGGCCTATGCCGTCGCGGTATTTGCCGCCCTGGGCTGCTCTTCCACGAGCCAGCTCCAAACCAAAGTGTACGATGACGGCGTGTATACACGTCCGGCCGTCGCTCCTGCTACCCCTACCATTACGGCCGCAACAGAGTCGGAACTGGATAATCTCCTTGCAGAAAGCAAGCAGTCGCAAGCGTATATCGTGAATAGCAACGGTGACACCCTGGTGGTGCCTGCCAGCAAACCGCAAAGGCTCACAACAGAGACTACTACTTTGGTAGTGGTAAACCCTGTGTGGCTCAACGACCCTTGGTATTACGGCTATTCCTGGTATCGTCCCTGGTATTGGGATCCCTGGGACCCCTGGTACCACCCTTGGTACTGGGACCGTCCTTTCTATTATCGTTCCTGGGCCTGGGATCCGTGGTATCGTCCCTATTGGTATGGCCCGTATTATCACTGGGCCCCCTGGTACCGGCACCGCTGGTACACGTATGGCCCGGGCTTCTATTATGGCCCCGCCGGCGGTGTGGTCTGGCCCCGGCATGGCAGTTACAACGGTCCTTATGCGGGCAGTTATAGCGCCCGGGGCGGCGCCTATCGCTCCGAGGGACGCAGCATGACGTCCGGCCGTGTGGGAACGGCCCGCAGCACTACCCGCACCAGCGCCTCTTCCCGGACGGTTCGCTCCGGCCGTACGTTATCCGCCGGCGGAACGGGCAGCAGCCGTTCATATACCGGAACCTCCCGTACGGCAGGTACGTCCCGCGCCACTTCGGTGGCCCGCTCCGCCAGCAGCAGTTCCCGCTCCGGCGTCTCCTCGGTTTCCCGTACTGCCAGAACGGTCTCTTCCGGCTCTTCAAGCCGCTCGGCCGGCAGCAGTGCAAGCCGTTCTTCCGGTGTTTCCCGTTCCGGCAGCTCCAGTTATCGCTCCAGCGGCAGTTCTTCCTATCGTTCCAGCGGCAGCAGTTCCAGTTACCGTTCCAGCGGCAGCAGCTCCAGTTACCGTTCCAGCGGCAGTAGCTCCAGTTCCCGTTCCAGCGGTAGCAGCTCCTCCTATCGTTCCAGCGGTAGCAGCTATTCCGGCAGTTCGCGCTCCGGGAGCAGCTACTCCGGCGGCGGCCGTTCCAGTGGTGGTTATTCCGGCGGAGGCGGCGGTGCCCGTTCCTCCCGCCGATAAATCAGACTTGTCATGAAAAGAATCATAGCTTTAGCATTGGGGGCGGTCGTCACGGTGGCGGCCGCTGCCCAGAGTTGGCAGGATGCCCTCTATTTTTCTGAGAACAATTATGTAGGTACCGCACGGAGCCTGGGCATGGGCAATGCCCTTACGGCCGTGGGCGGAGACCTGGGGTCCATCGGCCTGAATCCTGCCGGTGCGGCCGTGGCCGGCTATTCCCAGATTGTCATTTCACCGGGATTCAGCCTTTCCGCCACAAATGCCAAAGGGGTGGAGGACGGAATCGGCCTGGGTAATCTTATCCATTCCAATTATGCCCGCTTCAAGTTGTCCAACGTGGGCTTTGTCATCAATGCCGATACAGGCCGCCGATCGGGCTGGAAGCGTTTCTCCTTCGGCCTGGTGTCCAACGCCACCAACGACTTCACCGGCCGTGTCATCGGTTCGGGCGTGAATGACGACAATTCCTTCGCCGCCGCGCTGGCGTCGTCGGCTGAAGGCTATACGGAGAATGTCCTGGGCTCGGAAGACTGGTGGTACGACGGTTCGGACCAGTCCCGCATGCCGGCCTGGATGGACATGGTGGGCTACCGGAGCGGCATGTTCAACGGCATCCCGGAAAGCGCCAACCGCTACCAGGCGGTTACGGAGAGCCGGAATGCATCCCAGGAGTGCCGGCTTACGGATTCCGTCTTCCAGAAGTACGGCCAGCAAACCCGCGGGTACAAGCACGACATGGTCTTTACCATGGCCGGCAACTACAGTGACAAGTTGTACATAGGTGTCAACCTGGGTGTCGTCCTGCTCAATTACAACCTGTCGGAGTATTGGCAGGAGTCTCCGGAGACTCCCGGTGAGAACTGGAACATTGAATACACGGATGGCACCAGCGGCCGTTTTGCCATGCTGCAGATGAACCGCAATTATTCCCTGACCGGGAGCGGCGTGTACCTCAAAGGCGGCCTCCTGTGGCGGCCTTTCGCCGGTCTGCGCTTGGGTTTGGGTGTCCAGACATCTACGCTCACCAATTTGCGTGCCCGCCAGGCCTATTCCGGTACGGTGAAGATTACGGGTAAAAACCTGCCTTCCTCCACCAGCCCGGAAGACGACTGGAGCTTCCGTCTCCGGCAACCCTGGCGCCTGAACGCCGGCCTGGCATACAGCTTTGGCTCATGGGCGGTTCTGAGCGCCGACTATGAAATGACTAATTACGGATGCGCCCGCTACTCGGTCCGCAGCAGCAGTATGCCCGGCTATCTGAACGATGCCAATGCAGATATCAACGATGCCCTGGGCGTAGGCCATCAGGTCCGCGCGGGCCTGGAAGTGAAGCCTGTTTCCTTCCTGGCGGTCCGTGCCGGATACAACTATATTACCACGGGGCAGCGGAACTGGCTCAATGAGGACTGGACCACCACGCCGCTCAGTACCGCAGACAAGTATCGTCAGGCCAAGCACTCGGTTTCTTTGGGTGCGGGAACTACATTCGGCGCCTTTTTCCTGGATGCCGCCGTGCGCGTGCGTTTCATCCCCGTGAATTACATCCTTACCTATAATTATTATACGTACGACACCGACTTCCTGAACAAACGGGTGGACCATTCCGTCGTTACGCCGGAACTGGAAGTCCGTTCCCGCCTATGGGATGCCCTTATTACGCTGGGTTGGCGGTTCTAATGTCCCAAAATCTGCCATTTTGTCAGCAGAAAACCGCTGGCACGATGTTCGATAATTCTATGGCGTCGCTCCTTTTGGAGTGGCGCCTCTGTCATTCTGAGCGCAGTCGAAGAATCTCAAGGAGGCAAAATGGAAGAAACAAATTAAAAGCTAAATAACTATGGGTAAAATTATCGGTATCGACCTGGGAA
>DFFY01000109.1:31533-45372 GCA_002371115.1 Bacteroidales bacterium UBA3764 | reverse complement strand
AAACCGACTGAACTACCGCACCAAAGTTTTCAGTGAACTTCCCGTTCTTGTCGTTCGGGATTGCAAAGGTACAAACAATTTTTGAATTTGCAAGGGGTTCACCAAAATTTTTTTATTCCACGGCAATTTGTTTGCGGGATTTCTCCACTTCCACCTTTTTCACCTTGGGGAGGGTGACCAGCAGGACGCCGTTTTCCACCTTGGCGCTGATGGCCTCGCGGTCCGTGTCTTCCGGCAGCAGCATGGTCTGCTGGAATTTGGTGTAGGAGAACTCGCGGCGCACATAATGGCCCTTGGGCTGCTGTGCATTCTTTTTCTCCATGTTAATCACCAGGTCGCCTTCCTCGTCCAGATGGATGTCGAAATCGGCCTTGGTCATGCCGGGCGCGGCCAGTTCCAGCTGGTAGGCATCGGGCGTTTCCAGTACGTTAATGGCCGGGGCGGTGGCCTTCGGGCGTTCCATCCAGGTATTGTCAAAGAAATCGTTGAAGATGTCGGGCATCCAGTTCTGTGTGTGTCTTGCAGGTACCATAATAATAACCTCCTATAACTTTTAATTTAACTTTCTTTTCTTTGCCGATATCGCAACCGGCGTTCGGCAGAAGAATAGGCAAAGGGGAGGCCAAAGCCGGAAAATGGACAATTTGTCAGCTGTAAGTGTCAAATAGTCAGCGAGTTATGACAATTTGTCACGAAAGGCCATTCCGCTTTAAAAAAAAGTGGTATCTTTGCATTCCCAAAGACTTGGCAGCATGGAAGATACACAGAAAACAAACTGGTATGTGTTGAAGATTTTCTTCAACAAAACCTTCGATGTGGAGGCCTATCTGAACAAAAGGGATATCGAGTCTTATCTTCCTATACAAAAGGTGCTGTTAAAAGGCTTGGCGCACCTGCTGGCCCGTAAGAAACTGGCGCAGGCTCCCGGGCACCGGGATCCCCGCTACCTTGTGGAAGAACCTAAAATTTATCTGCGCAAGCCGCTGGTCAGTTCCCTGCTATTTCTCCATTGTACGCCCGAGCAGTTGCGGGATGTGGCGGAGTATCTGCGGGAGAAAGATGCCAACGGCAATATCCGGGGGTACATTTATAAAAATACGGACCGGGAATGGGCCGTGGTTCCGGATAAGGAGATGGCCAGTTTCCGCCTGGTGGTGGAGGCCGGTTCCAGGGATTTGCAGTTCTTTGCCGATGACGACATCTCCCGTTACGCCACCGGTGACCATGTCCGGGTTATCGAGGGACCGCTGAAGGGGACCGAGGGCTATATCAAGCGCATCCGGAGGGACCGTAAGCTGCTGGTGGTGATAGAAGGCATTATCGCTGTGGCTACCTCTTATATTCCTCCGCAGAATCTGGAGAAAATTTAGTACCTTTGTACCGATATGCCGGTAGAAGGAAACATCATCATCAAAAACGCCCGGGTAAACAACCTGAAAAACATTACGGTGGAGATTCCCCGTAACCGTCTGGTTGTAATCACCGGCGTGAGCGGCAGCGGAAAAAGTTCCCTGGCCTTCGACACCCTTTTTGCGGAAGGGCAGCGCCGCTTTGCGGAAAGCCTTTCCTCTTACGCGCGCCAATTCCTGGGCCGCATGGTAAAGCCGGACGTGGACGCCATAGAAGGCATTCCGCCGGCCATCGCCATCGAGCAGAAAGTGAACATCCGCAACCCGCGTTCCACCGTTGCCACCACCACGGAAATCTACGACTACCTGCGCATCCTGTTTGCGCGCATCGGCCGCACTTATTCGCCCGTGAGCGGGGAAGAGGTGAAGGCCCATACCGTCAAGGACGTGCTGGAAGCCCTCACGGAAGGCGCCTGGTACATTTTGGCCGATATTCATTGGGATACCCGCACAGACAAAGTGGAGCTCATGCTCAGTCTCAAGGAAGAGGGCTTCGGACGCCTGTTTTCTCCTGCCGATGGCATCCTGTACGCCATCGAGGACGTGATGCAAATGGACGGCCGCTACCCGGAAGGGCTGTGGCTCCTGGTGGACCGCGTGAAGGTGAAAGGGCCGCTGGACGATGACCTGCGCGCCCGCCTGCATGCCTCCGTTCAAACCGCCTTCGACAAGGGGAACGGCGACATGGCCCTGTGGAGCCCGGGAGCATTTGCCCGTACAGGGTCGCGAAGCGACGCGGAAGAAAGGGCGTCTTCCTCCGGGCTCCTGCGCTTCTGTTCGCGCTTTGAAAAGGACGGCCTCACCTTCCGGCAGCCGGACGAGTACCTGTTCAGCTTCAACTCGCCGCTGGGCGCCTGCCCCGTATGCGGCGGCCTGGGCAAGATTGTGGGCGTGAGCGAGGACCTGGTGGTCCCGGACAAGACCAAAAGTATCTACGACGGCGCCATCGCCTGCTGGCGGGGAGAGAAAATGAGCTGGTTCAAGGATTTGGTGGTGAGGAATGCCGACAAATACGGCATCCCCATCTTTGAACCCTACTGCAAACTCACGGACGAGCAAAAGCGCACCCTTTGGGATTCCCGCATGACGCAGAACGACGAAAGCACCATCTGCGGCATCAACGAGTTCTTCGAGTGGGTGGAAGCCAACCGTTATAAGATTCAATACAAATACATGCTCAGCCGCTATTCCGGCCGCACCACCTGCCATGCCTGTGGCGGCAGCCGGCTAAGGAAAGAGGCCTTGTATGTGAAAGTGGGCGGAAAAACCATCCACGACCTTCTCTCCATGACGGTAGAGGATCTCCTGCGGTGGTTTCAGGATGTCTCTCTCACGGAGTACGAGCGGGATGTGGCCGGCAAGGCCATCGAGGAAATCTGCTACCGCCTGCAGTGCATCCAGGACGTGGGCTTGGGCTATCTTACCCTCAGCCGCACCATGAACACCCTATCCGGCGGTGAAAGCCAGCGGGTGAATCTGGTAACGGCCCTGGGCAGTTCCCTGGTGGGCTCCATGTACATTCTGGATGAGCCTTCCATCGGCCTGCATCCGCGGGATACGGACCGCCTGATTGCCGTCCTCAAGCGCCTGCGGGACATTGGCAACACCGTTGTTGTGGTGGAACATGACCCGGAGATTATCCGGGCGGCGGACTGCCTCATAGACCTGGGCCCCAGAGCAGGTGTGAACGGCGGGGAAGTGGTGTTCCAGGGGAGTCTGGCGCACCCGGAGATCCCCGGCTCCGACCGGCCATCCCTCACCCTGGAGTACCTCTCGGGCATCCGCAAGCCGTACGTGCGTGAAAAGAACCCCTGGCGCTATTCCATCACGGTCCAGGGCGCCATGCAGAACAACCTCAAGGACATTGACGTGCAGTTCCCGCTAAACGCCTTCACGGTGGTCACGGGCGTTTCCGGCAGCGGAAAAAGCTCGCTGGTGGGCGACATTCTGTATCCGGCCCTGCACCGGCGCATCAACGAGACCGGCGACCTGCCCGGAACCTTCAAAGGCCTCTCCGGAGACCTCAGCCGCATCACGCGCGTGGAATACGTGGACCAGAACCCCATCGGCAAGAGCAGCCGTTCCAACGCCGTCACGTACCTGAAAATTTATGACGATATCCGCAAGCTCCTGAGCGAGCAGCAATATGCCAAAATCAACGGCTTCACGCCGTCATACTTTTCCTTCAACCAGGACGGCGGCCGCTGCCCGGAGTGCCAGGGCGACGGTTTTGTGAAGATTGGCATGCAATTTATGGCCGATGTCACCATGGTGTGCGAAAGCTGCGGCGGCAAACGCTTCAAACCGGAAATCCTGGAAGTAAAATACCGGGACAAGAACGTGGACGACATCCTGAACATGAGCGTGGAGGAGGCTATCGGCTTCTTTGGCGCCCAGAAGGAGGACGCCGCCAAGGCCATCGCCGCCAAACTGCAGCCGCTGGTGGACGTGGGTCTGGGCTATATCAAGCTGGGACAGCCTTCCAGCACCCTTTCCGGCGGGGAGAGCCAGCGCATCAAGCTGGCCTATTTCCTCTCGCTGGCGGAAGGCGGCCGGGAACGCATCCTCTTCATCTTCGATGAACCCACCACGGGCCTGCATTTCTACGATGTGGAAAAGCTCCTGAAGGCCTTCGACGTCCTTATCGGCAAGGGCCATACCGTGATTGTTGTGGAGCACAACCTGGACGTCATTCGCAGTGCGGACTGGGTCATTGACCTGGGACCGGACGCCGGCGACCGGGGCGGGGAAGTGGTGTTCGCCGGTACGCCGGAGGACCTGGCCGCCAAGGGAGATACATTCACTGCCAAATACTTACGCGTATGAAAAAGATAGCCGCCGTCACCATGGTCCGTAACGACGACTTCTACCTGAGCAAGTGGGTGGAATACTACGGCCGTGAGCTGGGGCGTGAGAACCTCTATATCTTTTTCGATGGCGAGGACCAGGACATTCCCGCTTTCTGCGAAGGGACGCATACGGAGAAACTGGCCAAAATTGGCACGGACGTGGTGTCCAATGACAAAGGCCGCGTGCAGGTGATGAGCCGGAAGGCGGCGGCGCTTTTTGCTGCTGGGTATCAGTTGGTTATCGGCACGGATGCGGACGAGTATATTGTGGTGGATCCCAAGCTGGGCAAGACGCTGGCGGTCTATCTGAGCGAACTGCCCGTCCATGAATCCCTGAGCCCCCTGGGCTTGGACCTGGGACAGAAACTGGGGGAGGAAACGGCCATCGACCCGGATAAACCTTTCCTTGCACAGCGACATTATGCTGAGTTAGGAACGCGCTATACCAAGGCTTCTATTCTGGCCAGGCCGCTTTCCTGGGGCAGCGGCTTCCACCGCGTGAAGGACCATAACTTCCATATTGCCAAGGATTTATATCTGTTTCATGCCGGTTATTTCGACATGGACCGCATTCAGGCACGCTTTGCCGACCCGTCCCGCCGGGAGCAGGGTTGGGAACGGCACTTGAAAAAGCGCTCCCGCACGGTCAGGCGCGTGTCGTCCCTGCCGCCCCGTGACTTTGACCGCTGGATCCGGCTGGCCCGCCGTCTGCAAACCATTCTCCGCCCGCCCTATGCCTGGAACAAGCCCGGCATGCTGGGCCTCAAAGTGATTGTCCGTATTCCCGACCGTTTTCAAACCATACTCTGATGCAGCCGCTTGTCTCCATAGTAGTCCCTGTTTATGGCGTAGAGGCGTACATCGCCCGCTGCGCCCGAAGTCTTTTTGCGCAGACCTATCCTGAGCTGGAGTTCCTTTTTATTGATGACGGTTCTCCGGACCGCTCCGTGGCGGTGCTCAGGGAAGTGATGGCGGAATTTCCAGCGGTTGCTCCCCGTGTGCGAATCCTCTCCAAGCCCAATGAGGGGCAGTCGCTGGCCCGGAAAACCGGCATGGAAGCGGCCAAGGGGGAGTATGTGCTCATGGTAGATTCCGACGACTGGCTGGAGACATCGGCCATAGAAAAATTGGTGGCCAGGGCGGAGGAGACGCAGGCGGATGTAGTGGTGTTCGACTTTTGGAAAGAATATGCCCGCCGAAGCAAGCTGGACAGCGAGAAGGCAAGCTCCATTGCCAATGTGGACCTGTTCCGCAAGCGCCTTTATACCTATGGCGCTTACGGATATGTTTGGAACAAATTCTGGCGCAGAAGCCTGTGTGAGGGTCTTTTCTATCCGCGCTATTCCATGCACGAAGACATTGTGTTTTGTACGCAGGCGCTTTACAAGGCACAAAAGGTGGTGCAATTGAAGGAAGGCCTCTACCATTACGACCGCACCAACCGGGGCAGCGCAACGCGCGTGAAAAAAGCCGTCCGCCGTTCCCGGAGCGCGCGGAACATGATGGATTTCTACTATGCCTTTGCCGGGCAGGCCGCCTCGCCCATTACCGGTTTGGAGGACGAGCTCATCCTCCGGGCCGCCTGGATAGGCCTTACGCAGGACAAGACCCTGTTTTCCGACTATCCGGAACTGGCTTCGCTGGCCCTGTCGTTCCCGCTCAGGGGCGGCCGCTTTGTGTCCCTTCCCGCCCAATGGCTCATGAAGTTTCGTCTTAAATCATTCTGCCGATGAAAATGCTCGTTCACTTTCATGTGTACTACTATGATCAGGTACCTTGGTTTATAGGCAAACTCCGGCATATCCGGAACGTGGATTGGGACCTCCTGGTTACCTGGGCCGCACCCAATGCGGTAACGGAATCGCTCATCCGGGATTGTAAGCCGGAGGCCCGTTTTCTCCAGGTGGAGAATGTGGGGTACGATGTATGGCCTTTTATCGCTGCACTGCGGTCCATTGATTTGGACGCCTACGACTTCATCCTGAAACTTCATACCAAGAACAGCTCGGCGGTGCGGCACCGGATTAACGGGCTCACTATGTACGGGTTCCGCTGGCGGGACATGCTGGTGGACGCCCTGCTGGGTTCAGCGGAGCAGTTCCGCAGCGTTTGGGAGCGCATGACTGCCAATCCCAAGGCGGGCATCGCCTGCAATGCGGCGTTGCTGTGCAAGCCTTCCGTCGGTTTGCCGGAAGATACGGCCCCCCTGTTCAAGGAGATGGAGCGCATCGGCCTGCATACGGAAGACCTTCGTTTCTGCGGGGGGACCATGTTCCTGGCCCGTACGGCTCCCCTGCATTTCTTACGGAATTTGGATTTGACGGCCAGCTCTTTCTCCTCGTCCTCCGCCTCGCATTCTTTTGGCTCCTTGGCACATATATACGAGCGCATCATTACGTTCTGCATTACCGGGCAAGGCTATGCGATTGTACCCGTCAAGAGCCACCCCGCCGCTTTATGGAAAGTCCGTTTCCGCGAAGTTACCAAGCCGGTTCTCAGCTGGCTGTTCGCCATAGAAAGACGGGGCCCGGAGCGGATTAAGTATATGGTAATAGTGGGAATTCCTATCAGGCTGAAAGGATGACGAATCGACGACTGAAATACCTGTGCCGATGCCTTTGGGCCGGCCATCTTCTAAACCCCCTCTGGCTCAGCCGTTTGGAACGGCGCCGCAGAAGGGGACAGGCCATTCGCCAGGCGGCGGCCTCTTACCTTGCACCCTATGCCCGGGCGGCCTCGTCGGTCCCCGAAGAAGCCTGTCTGCACCAGGAACCGCGGCGGATATTCAGCATCTGGCTGCAGGGCGAGGCGCAGGCGCCGGCCCTGGTACAGGCCTGCTACCGCAGCATCCGTGCTCATGCCGGCTGTGAGGTAATCGTGCTTGACGAAAAAACCTTGTCCGACTGGATTACCCTTCCGCCGTACATCCTGGAGAAATGGAAAAGCGGCCGCATGAAGCCCGCCCATTTCACCGACATCTGCCGCATTGAACTGCTGTATCGTCATGGGGGCGTATGGATGGACGCTACCGACTATCTCCCTGCACCGCTGCCGGAATGGCTTTGGAAAGAGGATTTCTTTGTGTACCGCGGCGGAGATGTCTATCGCGGCGCCTACTCCTTTATCCAGAATTGTTTTATCCGGGGTGCAAAGGGCGCTTATCTGCTGAAGGTATGGCGGGAGGCGGTGTTTGCCTACTGGGCCCGGGAGGACAAAGCGGTGGATTACTTTGTGCACCAGATGCTGTTCGGCTTTGCCGTAACGGGCAATCCGCAGGCGGCCCAGCGCTTCGAGGCCATGCCCCAGTACAGACAGGAACCCACCCATCAGCTTTGGTTCCTTGCCGCGGACCAACCCTATGACGCGCAGCGCTTTAAAGACATTTGCGCCGGCGCCCTCTTCCAAAAAACGGACTACAAGTCCCGTCCTGCCGCTTCTCCGGTGCCGGGTTCCATGGCCGACCACCTGCTGCGCCCTTCCCTCAGGCGGCTTTTCCTTTTTGCCGCCTATGACGCCTACGCGGAAGTCAGTGAGACGGACCTGTACTACCTGAAGGCCCTGAATCCCTACGGCGACATCCGTTTTGTGGCCGATAATGCCCTGGATGCCTCCCAGCAGGCAAAACTGGCAGGGGTGGTGTCTTCACTCCGGGCGGAGCGGCACGGGGAGTACGATTTTGGCTCCTATAAACGGGCCCTGGAGGGTGCGGACCTTGCGGCATACGATGCCGTCTATCTCCTCAACGACTCGGTCGTCGGTCCCCTGAATGACCTGGGATATCAACTGGGCCGGCTGGAACGCTCCGGTGCGGATGCATTCGGCCTGGCCTGGCATCCTTCCCGCCACGGGTCGCATTTGCAGTCCTGGTTCATCGGGCTTACGCCCAAGGTATTCCGCTCGGAGTGGTTCCAGGGTTTTATGCATTCGGTACATCATGTTCCGGACAAAAATGCGGTCTGTGAGTTATATGAGACGGGCCTGACCCGTCTGCTGCTCCAGCAGGGCATGTCCATCTATGCTCCGTTCTCCTTGAAGGGAAAATCTATCTATAGCCAGCCCTTGAAGCTCTTCAAACAAGGTTTCCCTTTTGTCAAGAAAGCCTCTTTTACCCGCCATGGAGGGAATATGGGCGCCCGGCTCTACCAGGTTATGGACGGGATGGACCCGGTACTCCGCCAGGCTGTCGTCGCCGATTTCGACCGTTTGCACGGGGCGGGGGCCATGCACCACCTCCTGAGCCGGAATCCCTTCCGCATGCTGGGCCGCTACCTGAACTACGTTTTCCATAAAATCCAACGCAAGCGATGACCAGGGTTCTTGTACATTTCCATGTCTATTATGAGGACCAGATTCCCTGGTTTTTGGAAAAATTGCGGCAAATAAAGGGCTGCGAATGGGATTTGTATGTAACGGCTTCTGTTTTATCCCAGGCCGCGAAGGAAGAAATCCTTGCGGTTTTTCCCCATGCCATCCTGATGCCCGTAGAGAATGTGGGGTACGATGTATGGCCGTTTGTGAAAGTGTTGAAAGCCATAGACTTTGACCGTTACGAGTATGTGTTGAAGCTCCATACCAAGAGCGACTCCGTCCGTGGTGCCCGCTGGAACGGGCTGAATATCTCGGGTAGTGTCTGGCGGGACCGCCTGGTGGAGGCTTTGCTGGAAAACGAGGAGCGTTTCCTGAAGAATTTGTCCATACTGAAGGCGGACCCGTCTGCCGGTCTGTTGTGCAACGAGATTTTCCTGATACCCTCCAACAGCCCTTTCCCCGAAGACAACGAAGCGCTGGATGAGGAGCTCGGCCGGATTGGCCTCTCCGTCACGGACCGCCATTTTTGCGCTGGAACCATGTTCATGGGGCGGCTGGCTCCGTTGAAAAGAATCCGGCAGGCCGTTTTGACCGCCGATATGTTTGACAGCCGGCAAGCATCGCATGACAACGGCTCCCTGGCCCATGTTTACGAAAGAATCCTGTCTTTTTGTTATACAGCCGCCGGTTTCCGTCTGGTTCCGGTCAGCGCCTGTACCAAAAAGGAGAGGGTCATTCTATGGTATCGGGAACATTTGTCGGAGGTCTTCCAGCATATCTTTTCCATTGACTACGAAAAGGATTCAAACGAGTTGGTTCTGGTACTGCTGGGGTTCAAGATTCCCTTGAGAAGGAAAAAGAAATCCATTCCCGGATACAGGCACTATCTGGTAGTTTCCGCAGACATGGGCAGAACGGCTCCCGGTATTGTCTATCAGACGATGGTCCGCTCTTTGTCCGCATCCTCCTATGTTACCGTGCTGGCACAGGGAATAGACGCATCCCTCGCCTCGGAACGCATCCGCTGCCTGCCGCTCAAAGGAGGTGTGGAAAACTGGGGAAAGGCCGTGAAAAAATGGCGATTATTCGGCTGCAATCCCAGGGATGCCTTCTGGAGCCTGAAATCATTTCTTCACTATAAGAAAGAATTGGGCGGATGGAAGTATGACGCCATCGTCTGCATGGTCTCCAATGGGTATTATTCTGCGCTCAATCTGGGAAAGAGAGTGGCGAAATATTGCCATCAGAGATTCCTCATTTACAGTGTCGATGGGATGCCGTCCCCTCTTCCCTGGCTGGAGGGAGACAGGCAGTTACATAAGCAAATCAGCCGGGGTCTGCAGCATCTCTGTGCAGGAACCGATATGTTCATTTCTTCGAATCCCCAGATGATGGCCTATCAGAAGACCGTGCTGCCGGGGCTGATTCCCCACTGGGATTACCTGTACACTCCGTACAAGCTGCTGCCGGCGGGTTTCCTGCTTAGGAAACATGCCGGGTTCAACTTTTTGTATGCGGGCAGTTTGTATGGACTCAGAAGGATAGACGCTCTCATAGAGGCGTTCCGGCGTTTCCTGGAGCAATGTCCGGATGCCAGGCTTCTTTTTGTCGGAGAAACGGCGCCGGGATACCGCAATGCCGCGCAGGATTTGCAGGCGGCAGGGAAACTGGTTTTTCGGGATCCGACAGACCATATCGATGACTATTACAGTGAAGCGGACTGCCTGATTGACATTGCCGCAGATATTCCGGACGATGTTTTCCTTTCCAGCAAGGTAGTCTGCTATCTGCCGTATGGCATCCCTATCCTGGCCATTTCGGGCGCGAATTCTCCCGTTTCCCTGCTGATGAAGGATGTCCCTTCCATTGCCCATTGCCGCAACGACGCGGTAGAAATACTGGATGCTATGCACCATTGTCAGGGTATCCGGGATTGCAGTGACAGGCAGGAATTGCTGACCGCTTTCCATCCCGATACCGTTTACAGGAAATTTAAAACCATTTTGGAATCATGAAAGAGCAACTGATTGTTACCCTGACCACGTGGAAGCCCCGTATCGGCAATATTCCCGCCGTGCTGGATTCGATTTATGCCCAGACGCTGCCACCGGATAAGGTGGTGCTTAATTTGGCTTATGACGAAGTTGTCCCTTCCGAGGTCCAGGCCTATCTCGATGTCCATGGGGTGGAGGTCAACCGGGTAGAGGACACCAAGGTGTTCAAAAAGTTGATTCCGACGCTGAAGAAATATCCCGATGCTTGCGTGGTCCCTATCGACGACGACTGGATTTATCCCGACAACATGTTGGAGGAGTTCATGGAGATTCACCGGAAATGCCCTTGGAGGCCTATCAGCGGGAACCGGGTTCATGCTTTCCATACGGATTTCCACTGTGGCTGCGCTTCGCTGACCAAGCGCGCGTTTTTTGGGAAATGGCTGGACCGGATTGACCATGAGGTGATGCGTGACTGCCAGAGCGATGACACGGTTTACACCTATTTCCAGAAGAAAAACGGTTTCCGTTACATCCATACCCGGAGTCTGTTTTATGAGAACATGATTCCTTACCAGGCGGCGGAGCCTTTTTCTGCCCCGGATTCTGTTACGCCGCTGGTATCCTGGTATTACCTGTGCGGAAAGCATGGACGTCCGAACAGGCGCTGGCTTCTGTTCCTGTGGCGCGGCATCCAGGGAAGATTTCTGCACTTATTGGGGAAAATCTGATTTTCACGGATCCACCACCAGCATAGCCAGGGTGTCACGGTTCACGGGCGGACCGGCCTTGAAATAGACCACGGCGGAACCGCCCTTGCGGGTGTGCAGGGTGAGGCCGTTGCCGTCGGCGTCCAGCGTATAGTCATAGACCTCGCGCACGCTGGGGTCGCTGTCATAGGCCAGCGGTTCGATGCTCATGGGCGTGCCTTCGGGCAGCACCCGGCACCAGAGGTGGAAGTCTTCTCCGCTCCGGCATTCGTTGTAGGCCGCCGGATGCAGCTCAAATGCCTTCGAGGCCGGCTCCAGGCCGCTTTTATCGACCCGCCAGCTCTCTTCCCGCAGGCCGTCTCCCTCCGGGCGCACCGTCACTTGGTAGCAGACGTTCCGCTGCACGTCAAAATTGTTCAGGCTTTCGCCCAGGTAGAAGCGGTAAATCAGGAAACTGTCGCTCCGGGTATGCCACTGCGGCGAATGATAGTCGGCTTTTAGTTCGATATACGTACATACGTCCTGATAGCGGCTGTTCGCGAATACCTTGCCCTGTTCAGTGGTGACATGCTCCAGCAGGTCGCCCTGGCAGTTTTCCAGGACATACAGGCTCAGGACGTCGCTCATACCCACGCTTACTTCCCGGTTCAGGGCGTCCGCCTCCTGCCAGGACTTGACGTAGCCGCTGCTGAACACCTGTTCCCTGGAATGGGCTTTGCTCACATCGAACAGCTGTACGGAAGACGGACAGCCGCCCGCCTTTGCGCTGCGTACGGTAAACGTCACGTCGTGGTCCAGGGCAGTGCGGTCCACCCGCAGGTCAATCCGTGCCATGAGCCGTTTCAACTGCAGCGAAAAACGGCCGTCGGCGCCCACGCAAACCCGGTCCGTCACCGCCGCCATGGGAATGCCCGGCGTAAACTCGTCCGGATAGGCCATATAGTAGCGGTAGGCTTTGGCTTCTGCCAGGCTGTGGCAGGGGAGTTCGTACCCCATGTTGGCCGCTGCCAGGATGGTATAAGGCACATTCTGCAGCAGGCGGGTTTGATGGGTGACCACTCCGTTTTCTTTCTCTAACTGCCGTCTTGTGACATATACCTTTTCTTCCAGTATTCCAAAGGAATTGAATATGAATAAGTTATAATCCGTTATTGCCTCTTCGTCCGGGTCAGTTGCACGCGTCGGGGGACCACTGGGTGGGATAAGTGAAATACTGACAGAGATTGAAGAGGGCTCCAGGCGCGTGCATCCGGCCAGGACAAACAAGAGTAAGAGAAACTTCTTCATGGCTCAAAACGTAACGGTGTAAGGCTCCCGTTTCTCCCAGGGAATCCATCGGGCCTGCAGCGATACGGCGCCGCTCACCGTGGGAATGTCCGGCCCGGCCGAGCCCAGTCTGTGCAGGGTGATGTCCAGTTCCAGGCACTGATTGGCGGTGAGCCGTGGCAAAGGGATGGGATAGTAGCAGGTAAGGGTATCGGCGCGGGCTTCCAATACCAGATGGGTGCCGCTTCCCGGGTAGCAGTAAAAGGTTTGGTCCGGGTAGGTTTTCCCCGGGCCCAATTCTCCGCATCCGGGCTGGCACAGCAGGGCAGGCTCTTTCAAGCGCTGCAGGGCCGTACTGTCCAGATAGCCGGGATTCAGCCACGATACCGGTTCTCCGTCTCCTTTCTCCAGCGGCCGGAATTCTGAACCGGCGTAGGTAAGAAAGAGCTTTTGCAGAGAGAATCGGAGACCGGCATAAGGCCGGCCGCTGAAGTCACAGGAGACGGAATGGAACCGGATGGCGCAGAGCAGGGGATTCAGGGCAAGGAAACATTGCCGCGAAGCTCCCTCCTCCAAAAACGTTTCTCCCCAGAGCAGGGGAGACCGGGCCGACTCATCTGCCAGGGAGAAAACATGCTTCTGCAGGTCCCCGTAGGTGCGGATATCCCTCCAGCAGGCCGTTTCCCCGGCTGTTCCGGATAAGGCGACGAGCCTTCTGGCTCCCAGGGCGCACATGCCGTAAACGGGCTTTTCCTGCTCCGGCTGCACAATCTGTTGATAGGCATCCAGGAGCTGGCTGCCCCGGGTTTCAAAGAAAAAGAGGTCCACCGCTTCAGGAATGCTGGTCTTGGTCCAATGCAGCGTAGTATGGACAGGCGCCTTTGCGGGCGTGTATGGGGCGGGTGTGCTGCACGAAGAAAAAAAGGCCGGCAGCTGCAAGATGGCAGCCAACATTGCTGCAGAGAGGCAGCCCGCGGTAGAGCGTGTGCATGAGAAAAGGAATCGTAAAGAAAGAGTCCGGCCTGTTTTTTCGCTTCGTGTCATGGTGCGTTCTTTTGTGGTCACCGGCAAAGCTACAGCAAGCCGGACCACACTTCCAAGCATCGTAAAAAAGAAAGTGTTGTTTCACATGATTTTCGTGAAACAACACTTTTTTTGAATGCCAATCGTAAGAAAAAAAACTGTTTTTTACGATTCTGCGGGGCTCGTTAACCGCCAAAGTTGTCGAACAGGATGCTCTCCGGAGCCACGCCTAAGGAATCCAGCAGGTCGCAGACACACTTGGTCATCATGGGCGGACCGC
>DFFY01000109.1:31107-31483 GCA_002371115.1 Bacteroidales bacterium UBA3764 | reverse complement strand
CCGCACATGAAGTACTTGATGTCTTCGGGGGCCTCGTGGTTCTTCAGGTAGGTCTCGTTCATTACATTGTGTACAAAACCTGGGGTGTACTTTACGCCGGCGGCATCGGCTGCCGGGTCCGGACGGTCCAGGGCCAGGTGGAAGTGGAAGTTCGGGAATTCCTTCTCAATCTCCGCAAAGTCTTCCAGGTAGAAGGCTTCCACCAGGGCGCGGGCGCCGTAGAAGAAGTGCACTTCCCTCTTGGTCTTGAGGGTTTTGAACAGGTGCATGATGTGGGAGCGCAGGGGAGCCATGCCGGCGCCGCCGCCCACGAATACGTATTCCTGGCTGTCCGGGTCGTCCTTAGGGAGCAGGAATTCTCCGTAAGGACCGGAAA
>DFFY01000109.1:27465-30985 GCA_002371115.1 Bacteroidales bacterium UBA3764 | reverse complement strand
GAGGCGATTCCCGGAGGAACGCCGGGGACAAACTTGAATACGCCCTTGGGCTGGGTGCGGTCGAACGGAGGGGTTGCGATGCGCACGTTCAGCTTGATGAGGTCTTTCTCGGCGGGATACGAGGCCATGGAGTAAGCGCGGATGGTGGGAACGGTGTTCTTGTACTTCAGGGAAGTGATACCGTACTTCTCCCAGTCGGCCTTGTAGATGTCCGCTACGCCCATGTCGGCGAAGTCGGCCTCATATTCGGGGATGTCAATCTGGATGTATTCACCGGACTTGAAGTCAATGTGCTCGCCTTCCGGCAGACGCACGGTGAACTCCTTGATGAAGGTGGCCACGTTCTCGTTGGACACCACTTCGCATTCCAGCTTTTTCACGCTCAGGGCGCTTTCCGGAACGGCAATCTGGATGTTGTCCTTTACCTTCACCTGACAGCCCAGACGCCAGCCTTCCTTGATCTGCTTGCGGGAGAAGAAGCCCGTCTCAGTAGGGAGGATGGTGCCGCCGCCTTCCAGCACCTGCAGTTTGCACTGGCCGCAGTTGGCCTTGCCGCCGCAGGCGGAGGGGAGGAAGATGCCGTGGTCTGCGAGCGTGTGCATCACGTCGCCGCCGGGAGTCACTTCCAGCTGTTTGGTGCCGTTATTGATGTTGATTTTGACGGTGCCGGAAGGGGTGAGGGCGCTCTTGATCCACAGAAGGAGAGCCACCAGAATCAGGGTCACTACTGTAATGACGATGATGGAATAGATAATTGTATTACCCATAGTGCTTTCCTCCTACAGTGCAATGCCCATGAAGGTCATGAAGGCGATACCCATCAGACCCACGGTGATAAAGGTGATACCCAGGCCCTTGAGCGCGGCCGGAACGTTGGAGTAGCTCATCTTCTCGCGGATGGCGGCCAGGGAAACGATGGCCAGGAACCAGCCAAGGCCGGACCCCAGGGCGTACACCGTAGCCTCGCCAATGTTCAGGAAGTCTTTCTGCTGCATGAACAGGGAACCGCCCAGGATGGCGCAGTTCACGGCAATCAGCGGCAGGAAGATACCCAGCGCGGAATAGAGTTCGGGAGAGAACTTCTCCACCACCATTTCCACAATCTGCACGATGGCGGCAATGACGGCAATGAAGATGATGAAGCTGAGGAAGCTCAGGTCCACCCCTTCAATGAGGGCGTCGGGTGCCAGCACATAGGTATTGAGGAGATAGTTGATGGGAAGCGTGACCAGGAGCACGAAGATGACTGCGAGGCCCAGGCCGGCAGCGGTCTTCACGTTTTTCGATACCGCCAGGAACGAGCACATTCCCAGGAAGTAAGCGAAAATCATGTTGTCCACGAAGATGGACTTTACGAATAAGCTAAGATATTCCATAGGGCATGTACTTTATTTTTCCTGCAGGTCTTTCTGGATGCTGCGCTGCACCCACACGATGCATCCCAGGAGGATGAGGGCGAAGGGCGGCAGGATGACCAGGTTGTTGGGAACATAACCGAAGCGGTTCAGGATATCCAGGCCGAACAGGGTTCCGCTGCCCAGAAGCTCGCGGAAGAAGGCTACGATAAGGAGAATCATCCCGTAACCGGCACCGTTGGCCACGCCGTCCAGGAAGCTGGGCCAGGGCTTGTTGCCCAGGGCAAAAGCTTCAATGCGGCCCATCACAATACAGTTGGTGATAATAAGGCCGATATACACGGACAGCTGCTTGTCGATGGCGTAGGTGGCCTCGAAGCTCTTGAGAATCTGGTCCACCAGAATCACCATCATGGCCACCACCACCAACTGGACGATGATACGCACACGGCCGGGAATGGTGTTGCGGAGCAGGGAAAGGATGAGGCTGGAAATGCCTGTTACCACAATGACGGACAGGGCCATCACCAGGGCGCCTTTCAGCGTTACGGTAACCGCCAGGGAGGAGCAGATGCCCAGCACCAGGACGGTAATGGGGTTCCCCTTGAAAATGGGGTTCAGAATGGTTTCTTTCAGTTTTGCATCCATGGCTTATTCCTCCTCACTATTAGATTTCTCGACTTCGCTTGAAATGACATCGGCCTGGCAGCAAGGCTTGTCGCAGGCGGGCTTGTTGGCCAGGAAATACTTCGCATAGGCGGCCAGCCAGGTGTCAATAGCGGCATCCAGACCGTTGGAGGTCATGGTGGCGCCGGTGATAGCGTCAATCTTGTTGTCAATCACGGAGTTGCCCTCGGCATCCTTGGGTGCACCGCCCTTCACAATCTCGAGGACGTTGACATCGGCAAAGTTTGCCTTTTCACCAACGAACTCCGCCTGGAAGGAAGGGTCGTCCTTGATTTTGGCACCCAGGCCGGCGGTCTCCGACTCATGGTCGAAGTAGGCGCCGCCGATGGTTTCCAGGTCGGTGTTGAAGGAGATGTAGCCCCAGATGGGACCCCACAGGCCGGCGCCATAGATGGGAACCACGGTGCGGCCGTTGCGGAAGATGAACACGGGAAGTTCCGGTTCACCCGTCTTGTTGGGACCGCCCTTGAGGTTGTAGTTCTGGCGCTTGAGCTGCTTGGGACTGTAAACATTGTTGCCTTCCAGCGCGCGGAGCTCGTTGCCTTCCAGGTCAATCACGAACGCTTTTTCAATCTCCTCGTCGTACTTGGCCAGAACGGCGGTGTTGCCCAGTTTCTCCAGGTCTGCCTTGGTGGCATAACCGGCGGCGGTGAGCATCTGGGAGATGGTATCGGCCTTTTCATTCGCATCCTGCTTGGCCTTGAGGCTCTGGGATACAAAAGCAAGGAGCGCTGCCACTACCACCACGATGACGGTGGTATAGACTACGGTATATACATTATTATTTGTATTCATAGCGCAAATCCTTTAGGCGTTAACAGCTTTTTTTGCCCTGCGGCTGGTGTGCACGGACACCACGCAGTGGTCGATGAGCGGAGCAAAGGTGTTCATCAGGAGGATGGCGAGCATCATGCCTTCCATGTAACCGGGGTTCCACAGGCGCACAACCACGGCCAGGGCACCTACGAGGAAGCCGTAGATCCATTTGCCGGTTTCCGTCTGGGCGGCGGTGACAGGGTCGGTGGCCATGAAGACGGAGCCGAACAGGAAGCCGCCCATTACGAGCTGATAATAGCAGGGAACGGCAGTGGCACCGGTCAGCTGGCCCAGCCAGCCCACCAGGAGGCCGCCGGCGATGGAACTCACCATGATCTTCCAGGAAGCGACACCGCTCCAGACGATGATGATGGCGCCCAGCAGGATGGCGATGACGCTGGTTTCACCGGTGGAGCCGGGAATGAAGCCCCAGACCATGTCCATGAAGGAGTACTGGCCCACGGCACCGGTGGCGGCGTCAAAGGCCCCGTCATGGGCGATAGCCAGCGGAGTGGCTGCGCTGATGGCGTCCACGTCCTTGAGGGCGGGCACCCAGGTTTTGGACACCCACACGCTGGAGCCGGACATGCTGGAAGGATAGGAGAAGAACAGGAAGGCGCGGGCCACCAGGGCCGGATTCCAGATGTTCATGCCGGTGCCGC
>DFFY01000109.1:19406-27403 GCA_002371115.1 Bacteroidales bacterium UBA3764 | reverse complement strand
CGCCGAAGACCTCCTTCACGAAGATCACGGAGAAGGCAACCGCCAGGGCGAGCATCCACAGAGGGACGTCCACGGGAACAATCAGGGGAATGAGGAAGCCGGTGACCAGGTAACCCTCGTTCACTTCTTCGCCACGGATCTGGGAGCTTGCAAACTCAATGGCAAGACCCACTACATAGGATACCACGAACAGGGGAAGCATCCGGAGCAGTCCATAGAAGAACATGTGCCAGAAGCCCCAGTCCAGGCCATAAACGGTGGAAGTCTGGAAACCCACGTTGTACATGCCGAACAAGGCAGCGGGAACCAGTGCGACCACAACCATGATCATCACACGCTTAAGGTCGATACCGTCACGCACATGGGCGCCCTTGCGGGTTACCGTACCCGGCACACGCAGGAAGGTGTCGAAAGCGTCATAGGTGGAATACCACCAGGGTTTTTTCTCTTGGGCCATAGTCTTATGCCATTTCTTTGATCATGAGGTCGATACCCTTTTGGATAATGGCCTGGATCTCGTTCTTGGAAGGGTCAACGAAGTCGCACAGGGCGAGGTCTTCCGGAAGCACTTCATAGATGCCGAATTTCTCCATCTTCTCTATGTCGCCGGCCAGGCAGGCCTTGATGAGGTAGATGGGGAAGATGTCCATGGGGGTGACATCCTCGAAGCATTTGGTTTCCACGAAGGCGCGGGGACCGCCGTGCAGGTTGGTGTCCATGTTGTACTTCTTCTTGGGCGTGAGCCAGGAGAAGTAGCACCAGGAGGAGCTGAAGACGGAAGGACGGAACACCTTGGCCCAGCCCAGCCATTCGCGTTTGGTGCCTTCCTTCAGGAGGGTGAGCTGGTTGTCAAAAAGGCCGATGCAGTCCTGTGCACCCAGGCGTTCGCCGCTGAGGGCGTCGCCGCCCACAACGCGCACCCCTTCCTTGACGGAGGTGATGGCCTTCACGGGCGTACCGGGCAGACAGACCACATAACCGGTTTTCTCCGCAGCGGGACCGGTGACGGCCACCTTGCGGGTGAGATCCAGTTTGCCGGTGTTCACAACATGGCCGATGGCGGCGACAAGCAGCAGGGATACCGTCCACACGGTCTCACCCTTCTGGATGGGGGCGATGTGGCTGATTTGTACGCCTACGTTGCCGGCCGGATGGGGACCGGATACTTCATGCAGGGAAGCATTGCCCACCTGGGCGAAGCGGGATCCCTTGCGGTAAGAGACATGCACGGGGGCCACTTTGGCCAGCGCGTCAATGCCGGCCTGGATGTCCTGGAGGGCATCGGCAAGCACAAATTCGCTGTCTGCGGCAAGCGGGGCCGTGTTGAAGGAGGATACGAAAATTGCCTTGGGCGTGAGTTCCGGATTGGCCATGACCCCGTAGGGGCGCTGGATGAGGGAAACCCAAAGGCCGCTCTTCAGGAGAAGCTCTTTGGTTTCCTCCGCCGAGGCGGGTGCTTTTGCCCCGAAATCGACAGCATCCTGTTTGGCGTCGGCCTTTACCAGAACTGCCAGCAATTTTCTCTTTTCGCCGCGGACGATCTGCTCAACGGTACCGCTGACGGGCGAGGTGAGGAGAATCTCTGGGCGCTGTTTGTCGGCCATTACGGGGGAGCCGGCTTTTACTGCGTCGCCTTCCTTGACCAGAAGCCTGGGAACCAGGCCTTTGAAATCGGTGGGCTTTACAGCAACAATGTCCGGGCTCACGGTCTTAATGACCTCGGGCTTGGCGGCACCCTTCAAGGGAACGTCCAGGCCCTTTTTCAAAGCGAGATTGTTAGACATTATTCATACAGTTTTATGTATTTGTCAAAATAGTTCGCGAAGTTACGAAAAATTTACTAATTTCGCCCTATAAAATAGGTCTAAATGTAGGTCGATATGAGTGAGATTTTGAAGGACTTGAATCCTGAACAGAAGAAGGCCGTTGAATGTATTGAGGGGCCGATGTTGATTGTCGCTGGTGCAGGTTCGGGCAAAACCCGGGTGCTGACTTCCAGAATTGCATATCTGATAGAGAAGGGGATTCCGCCGGAACGGATTCTCTCCCTGACGTTTACCAAAAAGGCGGCGGGGGAGATGAAGGAGCGTATCGCCCTCATGGTAGGGGAGCGCCAGGCCCGGAAAATCTGGATGGGAACTTTTCACTCCATCTTCATCCGTTTCCTCAGGGAGTACGCGGACCAGATAGGCTTCCCGCCCGCCTTTACCATTTACGACACCACGGATTCCGTGAGCGCCGTAAAAACCTGTATCAAGCAGCTGGAGCTGGACGACAAAACCTACAAGCCCAAGGACGTGCTTTCGCGCATCTCCAAGGCCAAGAACGACCTGGTAACCCCGACGCCCTACATGAACGGTGTGGGCGGTTTCCGCGAGGACGACAACCACCACAAGAAACCGGAAATCTACCGGGTCTATGCCCGCTACTGCGAGCTCTGTCGCCAGTCCGGCGTCATGGACTTTGACGATATCCTCCTGTACCTGAATATCCTGCTGAAACGCAGCCCGGAGGCCCTGGAGGCCATTGCCGGCCGCTTCAGCCACATCCTGGTGGACGAGTACCAGGACACCAACATGGCCCAGTACATCATCCTCAGGAAACTGGCCGCCGTCCACCAGAACATCTGTGTGGTGGGAGACGATTCCCAGTCCATCTATGGTTTCCGCGGCGCCCAAATCCAGAACATTCTCAATTTCCAGAAGGATTTCCCGGGCGCCAAGATCTTCCGCCTGGAGCGCAACTACCGCTCCACCCAGACCATCGTCAATGCCGCCAATTCGCTCATCGCCCACAACGAGGGCCGCATCCCCAAACAGTGCGTCTCCATGGGAGAGAAAGGGGAGGTGATTCATCTGGTGCGCTCTTTCACCGAGCAGGAAGAGGCCCAGCAGATTGCCTACGCCATCCTGGCCCGGATGCGGGAAGACCACGCCGAATATGCGGACTTTGCCGTCCTGTACCGCACCAACTCGCAGTCCCGCGCCCTGGAGGAGCAGCTGCGCCGGCGCAACATCCCGTACATGATTTATTCCGGCAATTCCTTCTTTGAGCGGGCGGAGGTAAAAGACCTCATGGCTTACTTCAAGTTGGCTGTAAATCTCAATGACGATGAATCATTTAAGCGCATTGTCAATAAGCCTACCAGGGGCATTGGCGACACGTCTTTGAATGCGTTGATTGCGGCTGCGCAGGCCTCCCGGACTTCGCTCTTTCAGGCGGCGTCGCTACCCAATCTGGAAAGTTTCGGCCTCAAAGGGGCGGCCATTGGCAAAATCCAGGCGTTTTGCAACCTGATGGCCAAGGCTGCCGCGGAGGCGGCGGAAGGCGATGCCTACGACGTGGCCATGTCCCTGGCTTCGGAAAGTGGCATCTACCTGTTTTACAAGGCCGACAATTCCGTGGAGGGGCAGTCGCGTTTCTCCAACGTGGAGGAACTCGTCAACAGCGTCAAGGCCTATGTGGAGGAGCAGCACGGAGACTATCGGAACTCGCTGGTGGAGGACGGTGCCGTGCAGGATGCCTCGCTGGTCCCGGATGCGGAGCTGCCGCGCGTGACGCTGGCAGACTATCTGGAGAATGTATCGCTCCTGTCCAATGTGGATGTGTCGGAGGATGAGACCAATAACAAAGTGGCCCTGATGACGGTGCACACCGCCAAGGGCCTGGAGTTCCCGTATGTGTTTGTGGCCGGCATGGAGGAAAATCTGTTTCCCTCCGGCGGCTGGATGGTGACACCCTCGGATCTGGAAGAGGAACGCCGGCTGTTTTATGTGGCCCTCACGCGGGCCAGGCGGGCGGTTTCGCTGTCTTTTGCCCAGACGCGCATGCGTAACGGCAAGCACGAGTCCAACGCTCCCAGCCGCTTCCTGAAGGAACTGGCGCCGCAGTACCTGGACGCCCCGCTCCGCCGGGAGGAGCTCATGCCCGCCGCCGGTCCGGACGAGGACCGTCCCCGCTTTGGCAGCGGCCGCACCGTCATGCCCGGCTCCGACCGGGCATCCGGCGGTTTTAGCTGGTCCGGAAACAACAGATGGCCGGTCAAGCCGGCCATGACGGGTGGGGCAGGGGCCTCGCGCTCTGCCAAGCCCGGCCCTGGCCGTTCCGTCATGCCCAGCCCCGACCGGGCATCTCGCCCCGATCCGGAGCGCCCGCCGCTCATCGATCCGGATTTTGTTCCGGAGCCCATGTCTTCTTTCAAGGTGGGGGACACCATAGAACATAACCGCTTCGGGGCAGGAAAAGTCCTTGAAATAAGCGGTCAGGCACCGGACTTGAAGGCAAAAATTCTTTTTGAGCAATACGGTGAAAAACTTCTGCTGCTGAAATTTGCTAAAATTAGACACAAAAAATTGTGATAATCAATTCTTTGTGTTATCTTTGCAGCGAAGTTTTTCATAGTTTAAGTTTAGGTTAAGTAACCGGCCCTTCGCAGTGACTGTGAGGGGCCGGTCGCAGTGACTGTGAGGGGCCGGTGAATACATATAGATGGAATAAAAAGTCCTATCCGCAGTAGAAGTATTGTTCTACAAGGCGCCTCATTAGTTTGGTATCGCCCCGTGCCTCTTGGTGAAGCTGACGGTCGTTGTGGGCACGCAGGGCTTTCAGAATGCCGTCAATCATGCGCGGGCGGAATACGTCTGCCGTCTCGTAGGTGGCGCGGGCCTTCTCCAGGCAATCGGCACTTTCCGTGCAGCAGGTGGGCAGTTGCTCCAGCGTTGCCAGCCGGGCGGCGTTTTCGCTCTTGTGGATGTCCATGTCCACGTAGGTATCGGCCGCAATCCGGAGCGCTTGCTCACGCGGCATTTCCAGGCCGATACGGGTGGCTACGCACAGGCCGGCCATGAGCTGGTAAATGTCCGCACTGCAGTCCGGGCTACGCATCTCGAAGGTCTGTTTGCCGGTGGTGTCCAGGTGGGCGGCCTTTTCCTTGGGGTTGGCCTTGGAGCACATGTCCGTGCCGGCGCTCCAGCCCAGCGGGACGCGGACCAGGGCGCTGCGGTTGCAATCGCCCCAACAAACATTGGTGGGGGCTTCCTGATGCGGCACCAGGCGGAAGTAGGACGTAGGATTCTTGTTGCCGAAGGCGGTGATGGACGGGGCCAGGGTCATGAGGCCGGCAATGGCGCAACGGGCCTCTTCCGAGAGTTTGCCGTCGCTTCCCAGCGTAACGTTCTTGCCATCCTTCATCAGGCGCATGTGGATGTGCATGCCGGAGCCGGCCTTGCCCGTGGTAATCTTGGGGGCGAAGCTCACGTCCAGGCCGTAGCGGTACGCCAGGTTGCGGATCACCCATTTGGCCAGCAGAAGCTGGTCTGCGGCGGTTTCTACCGGGCAGGGGAGGAACTCGATTTCATTTTGCTCGTACACCTTGCCGTCCAGGGTGAAGTTGCCCACTTCGCTGTGTCCGTATTTGATTTGGCCGCCGGTTTTGGCTACATGGTCCATGCACTGGCGGCGGAAGTCGTTCAGTTTGGCAAACGGCTCGCTTTCATGGTAGCCCTTCTGGTCCGTGGCGGGGAACAGTTTGTCTTCGTCACAGATGACGTAATATTCCAATTCGCCCATGGCCTCGAACTGCAGGCCCGTTGACGCCTCGAAGGCTTTTTCCGCCCGCATGAGGGTAGCATGCGGGGCGCAGTCGAAGGGCTCGCCGTTTTTGTCGAAGAAGCCGCAGAGGAAGCACAGGGTGGGAATCTCGTTGAACGGGTCCACGAAGGCCGTCCGGTAGCGGGGGATTACATACAGGTCGCTGTTGCCGGCCTCGATAAAGGAGGGGAACAGGCTGGAACCGTCCACGCGTTCGCCTTCCGTGAGGATGGTTTCTGCATAGGCAAGGCTGTTTATGGTGAAGTTGAGCGTTTTCACGCGGCCGTCCTCGGCCGGGTACATGAAGTCCAACATCCGGATACCTTTCTCGCAGATGAAGTGCAGCATGTCTTCGCGGGTGAACTCCTCTGGCATCTTTTCCAGGAAGGTCACCACTTCGTTCGGGTTCAATTCAATGAATTTGTTCATGTCAATGTGGTTAGGAGTACAAAGATACCCATTCTTTGCCGATTTGTCAATACCCTGCGCTTGTCATACCGAGCCCGAAGGGCGAGTGTATCTTGTGCCACGCTTCGCTTCGATGGCGTCGGGTGCTGTCATCGTCCCATCCACTGGACCCCAGACAGCATTTTCTCATAGCAGCACAAAATCTCTCAATTAATCTTGTTTTTGTGCTGCAATTATCCTGCCAAATTTTACATTTTCAGGTATTTAGCCCGTTCCTCCGGCGGAAATTTCTCAATCGCATACCGCAACATGATTCGGGGCATGGTTGGAACACGGGGAATCAGGAATGTTTTCAGCGCTTCCTGATCTCGCTTTCCCGCTTCACGCAGCAACCAGCCTACAGCTTTGTGAATGAGGTCGTTGGGATGATGAAGAAGCATGTCGGAAATGGCAAACGTATCGTTCAGCTGACCGTGACGGACAAAGGTCATGGTGCTTACAATACCCATCCGCTGCTCCCACAGGGTGCGGCCGTCCCGGGCCAGGTGGTAAAGGAGGCTGCGGTCCTTCTGCGGAAGGAGCCACTGCCCCAGCAACGGATAACAGGACAGGTCCACCAGGTCCCAGTTGTTAATCCGTTCTGTATGGGAGAGATAAAAGTCGATACAGTACTGCTGGACAGTTCCAGAGTCACAATTCCCGGCAGCGTTCCACTTCGCGGGCTGAGAAAAGATTGCCACCAGGGTGAGCAGCGCAGCCAGCCGGACCTCATGGTACTCGCTGGCCATGCATTCTTCCAGCTGCTCCGGGGACACATTCCGCCAGCATGCTTTCACCACTTCACGGGTAACCGGGACCTTAATGCCCAGAAACACATCTCCTTTCCCATATTGGCCGGGGCCGGTTTTGAAGAAGCGCGCCAACCCCGGCACCTGGGCAGGGTCGGCATGGCTTAGCATGGTATGAAGCAGTTCATTCATTTCCCCAAAGATACTGCTTTTTGCATAAAAAACAGTCCCCAGGTGCTGTCATGGGTCCAAAAGATGGGACGATGACAGCACCCGCAGCCCCACGGGAGGGGTTCGGAGGGATGGAGGCAGAGGGGATGGGGCGGTCCCGTCAATCGCTCCTTCTCATGATCCGCACCTCCAAAGGAACGAGCCCACCAGGAAGGACGATGCTCCGGACTTCTGGTATGACTCCGGAGAAAAGGCCCTCGCGGCCGCTAAGAAAGCCATCAAAGGGCATCTAGATTTCCGGTACCAGCGTTCGGCCACGGAGGATGGAAGGCTCTGCTTCGAGGTCGTGGAAGGAGAAACCGTACTAGAGCGGCAGGTGGGCAAGCCTTCTCGCACGGATTTTGCAAAATGAGAAGAAAACGCATTTTGCCATGAAACCATTTCGTCTTGTCACCATAGTGTCCCTTTTGCTTGCCACCGCCTGCGGCATCTCCCGAAGGAGCCCGCAGGAAAGACAGGCCGAGGCCCTTCGCATCCAACAGATGCTGGACTCCAAGAACTACACCATTGACATCGATTACATGCTCCCGCTCCGCAGCAGCGGGAAAGCAGTCAGCACCTATTCCCTCAAGGTGACAGGTGACACCCTCGACTCCCACCTCCCCTACATCGGGCAAGCCCGGATGGTGCCTTATGGCGGTGGAAAGGGACTGAATTTCCAGGAGGAAATCTCCTCGTACACCGATTCGGGCCCATCCTCCGGAAGAAGGACCGTCACCATAGCGGTGAAAAACGAGGAGGACTCCTATGTCTATACGCTGACTGTCTTCGATAACGGGGAAGCGGATATCCATGTCCACTGCGGCAACCGGGATGACATCAGCTACCGGGGTTCCCTGAAGATGGAGAACCGCTAGGCGGAAAGGGTCTCGCACCATTCTTCACGAAGGCGTGCATCCGTGAAAAAAAGCCAGCCCTAAGGCTGGCCTTTTTAGTAGCGGAGGCTGGACTCGAACCAACGACCTCCGGGTTATGAGCCCG
>DFFY01000109.1:0-19360 GCA_002371115.1 Bacteroidales bacterium UBA3764 | reverse complement strand
TATGAGCCCGACGAGCTACCAACTGCTCTACTCCGCGATGTGGATTGCAAAGGTAGGTACTTTTTCCGGAAAAACCAAATTTTATTTGAGAAAATTCAGAATTTTCTGCATCTCAGAGGCCTTAAACGCCTTTTGCTCACCGCTTTGCAGATTCTTTAGATTTACGGTGCCCGCCTCCATTTCGGAAGACCCGTTGATTGAAATGAACGGAATGCCCTTCCGCTCGGCGTACTCAAACTGCTTGCGGAGTTTCACGGCGTCCGGATACACTTCTACGGCGACGCCCGCCGCACGGAGGTCCCGGGCGATGGGAAGCACGTAGCGGAGTTCATCGGCCCCCATCACGGCAAAAAGGAGGGTGGTGGCCTGCCCCAGCGCTGCGGGGAAGAGCTCCAGGCCGGTGAGGACGTCGTAAATGCGGTCCGCGCCGAAGGAAATGCCCACGCCGGAGAGATCCGGCAGGCCGAAGATGCCTGTAAGGTTGTCGTAGCGGCCGCCGCCGCAGATGCTGCCAATCTCCCAGTCCAGGGCCTTGACTTCAAAGATGGCGCCCGTATAATAATTAAGGCCGCGCGCGAGCGAGAGGTCCAGCTCCACGGGCGCTTTGATACCTACGGCGTCGATGAGCCCGAAGAGCTCCTCTACCTCGTCCAGGCCCTTCAGGCCCGTCTCTGAGCTGATGCCGGAGGCGCTGCCGCCCTGAAACAGCTGCCGCATGGCGCCCAGTTTATCGGCAAAACTGCCTTCCAGCGACAGAATTTGCCCGATGACGGCGATGCCCTGCTCCGAGAGGCCCTTTCCCGCCATTTCTTCCTTCACCTTTTCCAGGCCGATTTTATCCAGTTTGTCTATAGCGACGGTGATGTCCACCACCTTGTCCGGGGCGCCGGCAATCTCCGCAAAGCCGGTGAGCACCTTGCGGTTGTTGATGTGGATGCCCACGCGGACGCCCAGCTTGCCAAAGACGGCATCGACCATCTGTACCAGTTCCAGCTCATTCAGCTGCGAACGCGTGCCAATGACATCTACGTCGCACTGGTAGAACTCGCGGTAGCGGCCCTTCTGGGGACGGTCTGCGCGCCATACCGGCTGAATCTGGAAACGCTTGAACGGGAAGGAAATCTCACTCTGGTGCTGCACCACAAAGCGGGCGAAAGGCACGGTAAGGTCATAGCGAAGGCCCTTTTCCGGAGCCAGCGCCGCCTTTTCACCGCTGTTCTGAATGCGGAACAGGAGTTTGTCTCCTTCCTCGCCGTATTTTCCCAGCAGGGTGGAGAGGTTCTCCATGGCGGGCGTTTCTATCTGCTGATAGCCATAGGCGCGGAAAACGCTGCGGATGGTGTCGAAAATATAATTGCGTCGGGCCATTTCCATTTGGCCGAAGTCGCGGGTCCCTTTAGGTATGGTAGGCTTCTGTACAGACATTGTTTCAAATTTTTTACAAAATTAAGAAATTTTCCTTATATTTGCATTCCCATTGCGAGATTAGCTCAGTTGGTAGAGCGTTGGCTTCCCAAGCCGAAGTTATCCAGTTTTCTAAGATAAATATTTACAATTTTTTTTACTGCTGTAAATCAGCGTTTTATCGTTGTTTGTATGCAAAATAAATAAACAGTATTTGACACAGTAATGTATTATATACCGTACAAAAGTGTCTATTATTGTCCAGAATTGCTCTTTTTAGTACATTTGCATCACGAAAAACTTGCAAAAAACTTGCAAATTACAGCGAATAAACCAGAACAAATCATGCCAAAAATAAGCCTGAAATTAGACACACGCCGTTCTCTCGACGGGACGGATTCCTACCCGTTGGTGTTTACCGTGTCGCATAAGGGGCAGACGGCCTTTATCCCGTCTGGATATCATCTTAACGAGAGCCAGTGGATAGACCTCCAGGCGATGCTTGAAGGGCAACGGCGTAAGGGAGTCAGGGAGAAAATTATAGAAGAGAAATTTGAGAGGCTTAAACGGATTCTTGAACTATTTATCGTTGGTGGGAAAGCTGCAAGGGCGGAAAGCGCTACAGTATTGCGGAATATGCTCCTTGAAGCCGACAGAAATAATTTAGTTGGCGAACCGAGTCAAGGGCGTGCCGAGGTGAAGGACTCAAGTTCCCGTTTCCTTCCTTACTACACCTCCATCATGGAAGACCAGTTAAAGAAAGGGACTAGAGACATCTACCTTCGCACAAAGAAGCTTATCGAACGTTACTGCCAGGAGAAGGGAGAAGACCCGGATGTTCTCACTTTCGGTGAGATAGACGCTGGGTGGTTGAGGTCTTTCGATGAGTGGATGAGCCCAACAAACGGAGTTAACTCCAGGAGCATCAACATGCGTAATATTCGTGCCGTCTTTAATGCAGCCATTGAGGACGGTTTGAAGATTGAGTATCCGTTCTCGCGTGTCAGTTCCCGGCGTGATGGGCGGAAGAAATTCCGCATCGAAAGCGACAAGCACCCCCGAAAACGCGCCCTTACTCTGGAGCAGGTCCGTGTATTGAAGGACATTGAATTACCAGAATGGCAGAGGGAATACCGGGATATGTTCATGTTAATGGTCTACCTGATCGGCATTAACGCCGTGGACCTGTTGACAGCGCGCCCATCTCAATTGCGCTCAGGGCGTCTGGAGTACGACCGCAGGAAAACCGGAACGCCGTATAGTATCAAGGTTGAGCCAGAAGCACTGGCTATCATTAAGAGATACCGCGGAAAGTCATTTCTCCTTTCTCCGTGCGACCGCTATAAGGATTATCGAAATTACCTTCATCATATGAATGATGCGCTGAAGAAAATCGGGATTCACTACGAAAACCGCCAGCGGCCATCAGGGGAACCGCTTTTCCCTGAGTTGTCAACATATTGGGCTCGTCACACATGGTCGTCCGTAGCAGCGAATCTTGGCGTTGCTAAAGACATTAATGGTAAGGCTATGGGACATGCGTGGGCCAGCGACACGGTAACCGACATATATATATCCATTGATCCGATACTGATTGATAATGCCAATCGGAAAGTTATTGACGCCATCTGTCTCAGCAACGAGTAGAGAACCTGTCAATCCTGGGGAAAGCCGTTGGCACCCCATATACGTACCTTTCAGTGAAAAGCGGAAAATCGGCTCGTGGGGTAGGTGTAGGGAGGTTTTTACGGTATTTCCAAATATAGAAACCAATGACATACACAATTAATCAGATTGTAATTTGGGTCTCCAAGCATAAGATTTTTGGGTGGTCAAATTTTCACAATAGCTTCGTGGAAGGCCGTAATATTTTTCCCCCTGTAGACACGCCTTCCGTTATGTGGAAGGAGCTCGTGTTTGATAAAACCATTCTTATCGTACTCATACAGGGCCGACTTGCTGATGCCCAGTATCTCCCAGGTCTGTTTCGGAGAGTATCGTCCGTTCGGGTCGATTTTCTTTAGCGTTTCTACCATATCTCAACTCGTTTTCTTTGCTTTTTGATTGTAGAATTATTCTTCCTCAAGGAGGTCGAAATCCCTATATATATGCGCCTCAAAGAGCGCATTTTGCAGTTCATGCACGAAATCGCAGGACACGTACATGTCATTTCCCCCTTGGTGTGTAACGGCTTTGATGCGAAGCTGTCTTTTTTCGACAGAGTACCCCACGAACGGGATAAGCCCGTCAAGCATCATTTTGATAGTCTCCTCGTTAAGGTCGCCGTTTTCGTGAAGGACGAGGAACCAGTCACCGTACTTGTTTTTCTTGAAACCGAGTTTTTCAAGGATTCCCGGTTCCAGTTCAATGCATCCGATTCCCCTGTCGACGTGTCCTTCGGCCTCGTGAAGTGTTCCGTCCTCATCGATATAGCGCCCCGTTGCATAGGGTCCGCGCAGGCTTCGTATCTGCATGACGTGCCCGAAGATGTCGGTTACCCAGTTCCCGATGCGGAAGGGGTTCTTGCAGTCAAGTTTCAATCTTTCGTCCATGGCATTATCGTTTGTCTTTTGCACTTTTTTTGACGGCTTTCTTTTCCACCAGCACGGAATAGTCGTCATGAATATTCCCTATGATTTTAAAGCAGACTCCCGATTGGCAGATGGCGTAGTCGGAATATGTTCTGTCATCTTCCAGGTCCGGCTTTCCTGTTTTGTCGAGATACCCACGTCCGGGGGTATAGATGAGTTTCTTCCAGCCTTCATCCGTCGCCAGATAGACGCCGTTTTTAGAATTATACCAGGAGTAAAAGACGCGGTCGGTCGAGTCTGCGAAGACGAAGACGATGTCGCCTTCATAGTACTGCTGTTTTAGCCGTTCATTGAAGGAGGTGTACTCCAGTTCGCCAAGGAGGTGTGTGACGGAGCGGAATTTCAGCCCGGGCTGTTTCAGCAGTTCCGCGAAAAGGAGAATCTGAGCGGGGTCGTTCAGGTTAATATCGACGCTCAGCACCTTGTCTCCGGTTTCCGGGAGCGTATAATAATAGCGCCGATGGTCCGGTGTGTACATGTCTTCGCCGAGGCGGGGGAGGGAGAGATAGGAGTCCGGCAGCCGCACAGCGTTTGCGGCCTGTGCGATTTCGAGGGCCCTGGGGAGTAGCTCATTGACTCCGTTGATGTCATGGGCAACGTAGTATGGGCTGCTTGCGGTCTTCTGGAAATAGCCATACATTGTGTGAATCAGTTTTTCGTCTTCGATGTGGAAGATGGCTTTAGCAGTGAGGACAAACCTCTCCCAGGAGACGTATTGCTGCATGTCCTTAATGAGGACGAAGATGTCTGCAGCTGACTTTAAATCTTTGAAATCCATGATAGATTACGCGAGGGTACTCCCGTCTTTAGACAGGGCGGGGAATCGCGTCTTTAATCCCCGTTCTTTGTGAAACAATGAACGTCCGCTATGTCTTACCAGCCCCAGTGACTTATAGGAATTGTCATTAGAAATCAATTTCCCGTCAAAGGTCTTGATTGAAAAATAGCCTCTCGTTCGTAAACTATTGATAAAACATTGTATATTCTTGTATACCACAACATCGTAACGCCGGAACCCCTTGATTTCGCGTGGAGCCTGGTTGTGCTTCCAGTGGCCGCCCTTGAGCATGTTGGATTTCATCACCTTGCGGTTGTGCCGCCGCAGTTGTTTGAAGCGGAACAGTTCGCCGGCAGGCCTTGCGTCCGCATTGCCGCTGATGCAACGCGCGTCAACTGCATGTGATTTTTCCAGTGTGTGTCCAATGCGCGTGTATTTAGTCAGATAGCCATAGGTGAGATGAACCGGAACGCCAAGCGCTTGCTTCAGCTCGTTGTACACTTTCCAGCGCATGATAGACATAAACGCCGCGTCGCGGAGAGATTGGCTGTTACGTTTTAGTTTCAGCTTGAGTTCGCCGCGGTGATAGGCTTTGTGGCAAGTCTCGCACAGCGTGACGAGGTTGTCGGGGCTGTCACCGCCGGTCTTCCGGGACTCAAGATGATGGACGTTCAGGATTCGGTCCTTGCTCTTGCCGTGGCAGTGCTGACACTCGTGATTGTCCCGGAACAGGACATATTCGCGTACGTTCCAGAAGCCGAGTTGTGGTCCTTGCTGGTACTGCTTACCGACGATGCCGGGGTTCTTCAGAAGTTGCGTATCGAACTGCGCCACCTCGACGGTCACGGAGGTGACAGGAAGGAGACGACAGATGTCCTGCACGGCCTTGACGTGTGAATGCACTTTTTGCTGCACGGACGGTGCGAGCAAGCCTGCTCTTTTGGACGTCCTTCGGTTCAGGAACCGCGGAGCGCGGTAGCGGATGGAGCGTTTGCTACGGCGGGTACGCCTTGCTTCGCGGCGTGTCGAGAGGTTATCAATGATGTCTGTCCTCAGGTCGATTTCGGCTGCGAATAGTTCTTTGCGGTCTGTGGTGGTAGACAGTCCGATGTGTGTTGTTCCGGCGTCTACGCCGAGACTTACGGACTGCGTGTGGTGAGTCGTGTCATACGTGAGACGGATGGTGAACGGCGTATGCGTTGCTATGACGGCCCGTCCGTCACGGAGCATGCGTCGCACCTTCCCGGCCCTTGCGGTCGGCATGAGGGGTGTTCCGTCTTGTGCTTGAACGTAGATGTACATACGTCGTTCGGTTTGTGTTGTTTCCGCAGGTCCGCTGCGTTGCCGGATAACAGACTCCTTTCGGAGTAGTGCAGGCGTAAAGCCTGTGGGTCTCCCGCGCCGATGTTGAATGAGGTTTTGTATGGCAGAGACACTGAACCTACTCCACAGTTCTTTTAATCACTGTCCGCAGAGCAGGGGGCTGGAAGGAACACCACCTGGTGCCTATGTATTCTCAATCAACGTAGTTCAAAGGCCTGAGCCTTATCACTGGGGCTGATCAGCCTGGAGCGTTGGCCTTGCGGCATGCTCCCTGTCTTTAGACGGGAGTGGCTGACTTTTCACAACAAATAGAAAGGTCGGTCGAGCGAATTCATCCCCGTCCCGCCGTAGGTTATTCTTTTACCGTTCAGGAAAGACTTCATATTGTTGCGTGTCCATGCCGTATTCCAGGCCAAGATTTTCCAGTATGTTGTCAATCTCCCTGAGTGATTTCTTTCCGAGGTTTTTAACGGCCGCGATTTCGCGCCGCTTGTGTTGCACAAGGTCGGCGACGGTGTTGATGTCGACCGCCTTGAGGGAGGAGAAAACGCGAAATGACACTCCGAGTTCGCGAATACGCATATTAAGCTTTTCCCTTATTTCGATGCGTTCCTCGGCTTTTTCAAGGGCGTCAAGCGGGACGTCGGTGTCGACATGTTCCACTTCATCCTTTTCTTGCGCTAAGTCGTCTGTCTCGTTGGTCCGTGGAACCAGATATGTGTCGATGATGTCTGCAGCGCGGCAGAGTTTTTTTTCATTTCTGTCGGTGAACTTGGCTCTTGACAGGCAGAGATGGTAGTCAGACAGTGTTGTGATTTCCCCGTTACGAAGTTTTTTTGAAATCTGTTCGAGCACCACCTGGGATATTTTCTTTTTGTCGAACAGATTCAATGAGTGCCAGGCGGCCCAGTAGAAAAAGTCTCCAGTCCCTTCAGGGGCCTGTGCGCTTGGGTAGCGCTTTTGTAGTTCTGCTTTCCCTCTGGCGGAGGTCAGCCAGATGTCTTCCGGAACGGAGAGTTTGAGTTTATTAAATTTTTCCTCGAGCGATTCACCCTCCTTTTCTTCCCTGTGTGCTTTCTTCCAGTTAAACCAGAACATGACAGATATAACAAAAACGAGGAGCAGCAGGAACATCGGGAACATAAAATTCTGGATCTTATAAATCATTTCCAGGGAATTGTCAAGCGCTCTTTCGGTGGCTTCTTCCGTTAAATATCTCTCCTCCGGTTGTCTATCAGCGGAGGGGATAATGTTTACGTTGGCGTCCTGGTCTTCGTTCCCGGCGCATGCCGTTGCGTTGACACGTGACGTGGAGGAGTCGCACTCCGGGCTCACCATCACCGGCGGGACGACGAGGTTTTCGATTGCGTGCATTTTCTCGGCCGGTGTAATGGCTTCGATTTTTCCATTCTGGCCGCCGGGGTGTGATGTCGTTTCGGCCGCGGCATCCAGTCCGATGTCGTTGGGCGGGAAGAGTGTGACAGCGACCACAATTCCGATCACGGCTGCGATTCCGATGTCTACCAGATGATTTCTAAAGAACTTTTTCATAACCGATTATTCCAACTATAATATTTAAAGCAATTATTCGTTTACCGCCCATCCCCATCATTCCGTGCCCTTCTCCTCTTTCCCTTCACCGTTTTCCGGCTTCCTTCCAAGGCTCCTTCCATAGCTTCCTTCCCAAGCTTACTTTTTAAGTTCCATCAGAATCCCCCTTACGAATTCGGGACACTTGAGGATGTCTTTCCGGAGCTCCTCGGGGCTCACCTTCGCAAGTTCCTCCCTGATGGCTTTCTCCTGAGGTTCCCCGATGCGGTTCGCTCCAAGATGCCTTATGGCGTTCGAGAGGTTCCTTACGGTGTCGCTTTCGAAGGTGAACATACGGGCTTCCTTGCAGGAGACGAACTCCAGGGTGGGGCCTTCATAGAGTTTGATTTTAGCGCTCGTTGCATTGCACAGCCATGTATGCGGCTTGTAGAGGGACCTGTCAAGTCCCGTCAGGAAGCAGCAGTGTTCCATGCAGGGAACAATTTTAAGGTTCCTTTTCGAAGCCACCGTATAAGCCACCTCAACGGGCCCGGGAAGGACGCTTTTCGTGGAGCCCTTGTCAATGTCTCCATGTACGGGGGCCTTGTAATAGACGCCTCTGGCGAGCCTGAACAGGAATCCTTCGGAAGCGAGCTCCGCGAGGGCGAAGCGCACCGTCATGGGGCTCACGTCGGAGACCATGAGCTCACTTACGAGGAACACTCCGGAGAAACCATGGAGTTCCCTTCGAAGGTAATCCGAAAAGGACCCTGAAGAAGGATTCTTTGAAGGGGTGTATCCCGAGGAAGGAATCAGGAGGGGAGAAGGAGAAATGCTGGTGTTGAGGTGGGGCATGGCTGACAAAAAGGGGACTTAAATATTATACATTAAGGCAGGAGGGCTTAAAGGATTCGCACGGAGGAAGGAGCTTGCGGAAGCGGGACCTTCCGGCGGTGAAAGAGGGATAAGCGGGAGGGGACGTCCGGACAGGGGGCGGGCGCGCGCAGCGGCGACGGCCGGCACTGCCGGGAAAAGGACAGGCGATGTCAGAGAACATCCGGCGGAAACGGACGGTGCGGCTGAGAAAAATGGCCTGGCGTTAAACATTTCCGATTGCAAATATAAATATTTTTACACAAACGGCAAAAAATTCGCTATATTTGTCGAAAATGTTAGGAGTTATGAAAGACGAAATCGAACTGCTTAAACTCTCCCTCTGTGGCAGAGATGGAAACGAAGGATTGTCGGTAAGCCTGCTGCCGCAGGCGCTCGCCGACAAATCGCTGCGCCCGCATCTCTCACTAGCCATCGCGGAGGCCATGGAAGGGAACGACGACCTCGGGGAACTCCTCTTCTGTTCGACGCTCCGCTTCATCGAGAAGAAAGACCGGCCCCTGGCCGACGCCATCGTAAAGCTTATCGCTCACCACAATGCCGACACCGGCGGGGAGAGGACAGCACAGTCACCCGTCATCCACATCCCCGTCCGCCCCTCCGGCGTAAAATCCTGACATCAGCCCGCCACCCACCTACGTAAACACAGAGGCCATGACCGGAAGAAACTCAGCCAATACCGTAACAGGCGCCATCGCCGCAGCATTCATCACACTCGCATCACTTCTTCCCGTATCCTGCCAGAAGGACCGCCCCATCCGGGAATATACCCTGGAGAAACTCAGCGTAACGCCGGGCCTCCTGACAGGGTCCGCCTTCATCGCGCCATCCCTGGCCATACTCGTTTCCGGACCAGACGACGCATGGTGGGAGGTCGACGTGACCGGGGACGCCCCTGGAGAAACGATGGCCTTCCGCTGCCGCACCGGCGTGAACACGGCACTGAAACTGACGAAACTGGATATGGGCGCGCACAGGAAGGAAGCCGCCGTCAGCGTGAAGGTGAGACGGAGCGAGACGGGGGAGCTGCTTGCAGTCAGAGGAGGCGTCCGAGTCACCGTAAACGAGGAAGCGCCAGCACCACCAGCCCCGGAAAAGACACGGACCGTCCGCATCGACAGTCTCGTCCTCTCCTCCGGCGGCAATGAAACCACCATTGAAACGGACGGCTCCTCCGCCGCCGAACTGACGCTGTGCGAAGGCGACACCGGAGAGCTGCACGTCTACTATACACCCCTGCAGGACGAAGGACCCGTCACATGCACCGTCGCCCCGCAGGCGGAGGACGCGCCGCTCATCCTCCTGGAAGAGGAGGTACGCTCCACGGGGAATGGACTCGCCATCATCCCGTTCGCAGCCCGCGCCAAGGGAAGCGGAACGGCGGAACTTGCCCTGTGCGGCAGCGGCGACCCGACGCCCCTCCTGCTACCCTTCACCGTCGGTCCGCGCATCCTCTCAGCCACGCTTACGCCGGACAACTTCCTCTTCGCCGAAGGAAACGACGCCAGAGGAACCGTGACGATGGAAGGCTTCAGGAAAGGGGAAAGATGCCGCGTCCTGATCCGTTTCCGCAGCACGTCCGGCTCCCATCACGGCAGTATCGAATACAAGGCCGTGGACCCGGCGAAACCCCTCCGCGTCACGCTGTGGAAAGCAGGGGCGGCGGAGACCTGGGATGACGTCGTCTACATGGCGGAGGTGTACGGCGAAGCCGCAGGCATGGATCCCGTCGTCTCGCCGGAAGTGACTGTCCGCCCGCTCCGCCCGTCGTTCCAGTGGGGAGACGAGGAGGGGATCGGAGTGCGGAACGAGGACCCCGTCCGCTCCCACACCGCCTCCGCCTCCGTCTCCATGGCGTTCGACCCCGGGAAGGATCTGCACGACCACATACGGAAGGTCACCCTCCGCGACTCCCGGTCCGGAAAGGAAACGACAGCCTCCTCGCCGGTTCAGGGCCACCACATCTACCTCATGAAGATGACACGCCCATCGCGGGGAAGCCACGTCTTCTCCGTCATCCTGGATACGGACGAAGGAGCCTTCGTCTTCTCGACGAGGAAAGAGTTCGTGGACGTATGGACGGCCACCCCCTTCGTCGAAGGGTCGTCCCTGTATGCCTACCTTACAGGACCAGAACCGACCCTCCAGTCCGAATGCAGGATGGGGATATATGTCAACGTCTACGCGCATTACGACTATACCGTCGCCGATGACGGGGACGGACGGCACGAGAACATGAAAAGGGAATGGTGGGCCTACCTGGAGACACGCCACCTTGACCACACCGTCGGCAGCGGGACGGGACACACGAACGTTACGATCCAGTCAGGATGGGTGAACACCGCCATTCGGCAGCTCCGGAACATCGGCGCCGGAAAGCCCTGGCCGGCACAGACGGAAGCCTCCCGCTGGGTAAAGGACCAGTACGGGGGCTACAGGAAAGAATACTACACCCCGTCGCCATCCGTAACGGGCGCGCACGTGTACCTGAAGTGTAATGAGGAATTCTACTCGGCGGGGTATGATTTCGAGCTTGACATATCACGCCTTGCGCCGGTGCTCGACCAGAACGGGATAGCTTATTTTTGATGCTCGGCGTGAGACGCGGCCTTGTCTTCTTTGCATCCGCCCTCTTTTGTCCGTCTCTTGCGAGCCGGGCCCTTCTCCGTCCTTTCCGCCTCCGGGACGACGATCCATTCGCCGGTCCGCTCCACGATCGAGTGGATCCGGACGGCACCGTCCGCACTCTCTCCGACAGGCTCCTCGTGCTTGACGAAACGGATGCAGATGTCCTTCGTGAGGGCCTGGGCACAGCGAACGAGGTTGGAAATCGTGATGTCGTCCTTGGCAAGCCAGTAGGAGATGGCCTCGCGGGAGATGCCAAGCCGGCGGGCAAGGTCAGCCAGCGTCACGCCCTCCTCACGCAGCGTAACAGACAGGAAATGCATCTGCTTCAGGCGCAAGCGCTCGATATCGTCCATGTCGAACACACCGCCCATAGGGTCGCCGGGCGTCTCGACACCGGCCTTCGGCACAAACCCGACGTGGACACTGTAACCGAGGTACTTCGCCACCGTGACAATTTTTGACAAACGCGCATCATCGCAGATGAACCAATAGAGGATGGCGCTCGAAGACGTCGAAAGCCCGTCCGCAATCTGGCGGATGGACACCCCAGTCGAAGTGATGAAATCACGGAAAAACTTCATCTTATAAGGAGCCTGCTTTGTACCCTTTTTCTTCTTCTCCATAAAATTTGTACAATTATGTGAAAAAATTTGCATATACGTAAATAATACTTATCTTTGCAATAAATATTCTTTACGCTTCCACGGTCCGTATGTGTCAAAATGTACGGATATAATAGCAAAAGTAAGGAATTTTTTGGCTTTGAACAAATTCTTTGCGGGATTTCGCAAAGCCACCAACGATTAACCGGAAACAGCGAGGTGAGGCATCGCCTCGTCCGGATGGGCCCAAGGCGCGTGCTCGCTTTCTGGTCACCAACCGGAGAAAGCCACGGAACAATCCGTGAACGGGTGCCAAACGGTAATCCTTTTTTTGCCGGCCCAGCCGCCCCGGCAGCCTACGAAAACCAAACGTGCGGCCGACAAACAGACATACTGAACGACGCCCCGATAAGGCCCGGTCTCCTTCAAGCCGGCTTGAAGGAGACCGAAAAGACAAAACGAACAGAAAAACAGCAAGATATGAGCACGTACAACCGAAGCAGGGAGGAGAAAACGGGCTACACCGACGAGCAGGTGGCCATCCTCAAACAGACATCGCTTCATGCCGTCCTAGAGGCGGAGGGCCGCAACGTGAAGTCAACCCCGTCGGGGAATTATTTCTCACCCTTCCGAACCGACACACACCCCTCTTTCCATATCGACGAACGAAAACACGTCTTCTACGACCACGGAGAAGGCGAGGGCGGAACTGTCATCGACCTGGTAATGCGCCTTAAAGGCTACTCGTTCAGGGAGGCCCTGGATTACCTCGCCACCTTCCATCCGTCCATCACTCCTCTCCAGAGGCAGGAACGCACCTCTCCGGCGGCCACCTCGTCCGCCCTGTCCGCGTATACGCTCGTGTATATGCCCCCGTCAGTGACCGGGCAGCAGGGGGGGAAGAAAGTATGGCAGGAGCTGGGGAAGCGCTACGGCGCCTCTGTCGTAGAATACGGCAGCAAGGTGAAGCCAGCCTCCGCCATCATCGCCGCATCTTCGTTCGCCAATGTTCCGTCCGCGAACGGGACACGACTGTCCGCCACCTTCGAACCGGCACACGAACTCATGATGAAGGAGGCAATGGAGAGGGAGATTCCGCTGTACTTCTACGCAGCAAAGGCCTGGGAGAAGCTCTCGGCCGGCGACGCGGCCGTCTCATCTATCATCGGCCTCCCAGGTGGGGAGAGCGACTGGTACGAGCTGACCCCGGAAGGGGAGTGGAAAGCCTGCGAGGCTCCGCTGCTCTCTCCCGTGACCCTTGTCAACTACACGACCTCAGACGAGGTCGAGCCGGTCATCCTGGATATCCTTAAACGCACTATTGCGGAAAATCTCCATCGCAGCGACACGCCGTCAGCGCTCGAGTCTGTCACCCATGAGGACGGTCGCGCACTTTCTGCATCAAGCATCTTCGCGATATCCCTGGTCGCAGAGCTCCGGGCGGCCAAGCTCGGCATCGATATAAGCCCCCGCACCGTCATTCCTTTCGTCTACGAGGGAAAGAGCTTCCAAACGCAGATGCACTGGTTCGCATGGAACATGGCGAAGACGGCCGGCGACGCCGATGCCGCGGAAAAAATCCTCCGCGACACGACGGCGGATACGGCCGATTCATACCTGAAAAACAACCGGACAAACGAGATCCCGGAACGGCTGGCCGCAGAATGGAGCGCCACCGGCATCCATCTCGCCGCAATATCCAATCCCGACCTCCGCGACCATCTCCTTTCACTGAAAGAGGAGACATTGGACTCCGTCTTCGACGATGACCACGCGGACATCTTCATCGCGGCGGCCATCGATGAGGCGCATCGCCTCAGGGGGCTGTCCGTCGACGACCAGGGAGAGTACCAGGGGAAGGGGCAGATCGAGATAACACGTATCAAGGAGGGCGTCCCATCGAGGATCCTGTCCGAATACGAGGTCACCGGACGGGGAATCCATCCGGCCGTCCTGAACCACTACTGCTTTCAGGCAGACTATAAGGTGACGCGGCGCTCGTTGTCGTCCGGCGAACTCGAGAAGATGCACTTCTCCGCCACGGCCTTCCCCAACCGATCCGGCGGCTGGGCGCTCAAGGGCGCTCCGTACGGGAACGGGAACCCAGGCATCAAACGCTCCACCGGGCAGGACTGTACGTTTATTAACAGGGAAGGCTTCTTCCTCATTGAAGAAGGGGTGTTCCCCGACCTCAACGGCCCGTTCACCATCGGCGACGCCCCGTCCGCGGAAAACGTCGTCGTGTTCGAGGGATTCAACGATTTCCTTGCATGGCAAACATGGAGGGAAACCATAGCTCCGGAGAACACCGACGTCGTTGTGCTCAACTCCGTCGTCAACCTGGGCCGCGCGCTCCCATTCATCCTCTCCCACAAATCCGTGCATGCATACATGGATAACGATGAGAAAGGGAAGGAGACGACGCAGAAGCTTAGGGAGGCTGTCGAGGGAGAGGGACTTGAGTTTAATGACAACTCTGAGGTCTACTCCAAGGGAGACAAGTACGGCGACCTCAACGATTACTGGATCGCCGTGTCCAGGAAGAGGAAGGAACGCGGGCAGGGAACCAGGCTTGACCGCTATACGCTGTCAAGGTGTAAGGACGGCTCCGTCAAAGTGGTCGCCCCGTCTGAGGAAAAGAGCGAAGGTCTGACCCCGGACAGCGCGGGACAGATGGCGCAGAAACCGTCTCACCGAATCAAGAAATAACAATACGACAAAAGCATTTAGGCTATCCGCAAAATAAGGTTGGAAAATGATTAGAGCATATAAATACAAGATGAAACCGACATCGAATCAGGAGGCATATTTCGCCAAGTGCTTCGGATGTACGCGTTTTGTCTATAACTATGCTCTTTCAGAGAAAATCAAGGCGTATACCAATGAAAAGAAAACCTTATCATTCTTTGACCTTTGCGCTCTTGTCCGTGCGTCGCGAAAAGACAATGAGCATAAGTGGTTGAACGAAGTCCCAGCGTTGTCGTTGAACTATTCTTTGCTCAATCTTAACAACGCCTATAATCATTTCTTCAGGACTAAGTCTGGATACCCGAAATACAAGTCAAAGAAAGACAGGCACGATTCAGTAAAGTTTGAACCAAATTCAACAAGATATGATTTTAAGAACTACAAGGTACGCATACCCAAACTCGGATGGGTAAGGCTATGTATGGGACGCACATTCGACGTAAGTGCCGTAAAAATCAACTCAACGACTGTCAGCCGCGATGCATGCGGAACATACTGGTGCACAGTGACTATTGACGATGGAAATACAGTTCCGCCGAAAGTCAAGGTGGAGAGAGGTGCATCCATTGGAATCGATGTTGGCATCAGCGACTTTGCCGTCCTGTCTGACGGGACGAGACTTCCAAACATGCAATTCTCCGAACGGAGCCAGAAGCAATTCGCCAGGGCCCAGCGGTGCATGGCAAGAAAACAGCGCGACGCGAAGGGAACCCCCGCATCAAGAAGATACGAGCGTTATCGCATCAAGTTGGCTCGATTGCACCGGGCCGTTGAAAACAGAAGGACGGATTATCTGCAGAAAACATCCACCATGCTCGTCAGGCAGTATGATACTATCTGCATTGAGGACTTGAATGTGAAAGGTATGATGCACAATCACAATCTTGCTGGTTCCATCGCATCCGTTTCCTGGTCATCGTTTGTGCGGATTCTGGAGTATAAGTCCGAATGGTACGGCGTGAATCTACTCAAAGCGGGCCGTTTTGACCCGACCTCTCAAACCTGTTCAGTATGCGGTTATCGCAACAATGGGACAAAAGACCTTTCCGTAAGGGAGTGGACTTGCCCAGAGTGCGGCACCCGTCACGACAGGGACATCAACGCAGCAATCAACATCGTAAACACTGCGATAGAAAGGCATTTTAACAAACAAAGCCCCGCGGTAACGGGGATCACGGACGCGGATGGAGCCGACAGCGAAAGCAAGACCGGGACGAGTTCCCGGATATGCGATTATGCCTCCGATGAAACGTCAATGCAAAATGTGTTGAAATGAAAATTCCAACCACAACTTGCAGTTACCCAGCATTTATACAATACCGAAATCTAAGTTAAACACTTTAAAACACATTGAATCATGCCAAGACAATTTGACCCATCGGCTGCAGAAAGCGCCAAGAAAGAGTACCGCCCGTCTGACTGGGTGCTCAACCGCATCAAGGAATTCCCCTTCAAGCAGGAGCTGCTGGACGTGTATGGCATCAACCTCTTTGACGAGGACAAGGCCATCAAGCTCTCCGAGAACCGTGAGTATACCGTGAAGTCGTTGGTAAAGAACGCAGACGCCTATGGCGTCCTTGAGGCTTTCGCCAACGGAACCTTCACGCAGCGCCCCGTCCAGATGCGTATCAACGAGAAGGAACTCATCATCAAGAGCTCCCTTGCGGCCAACAAACGTAAGGGCTCTTCCCCTGAGGAACTCAAGGAGATTGAGTCGTTCCTGCGCAACCACCTGTCTTCCCTGAGCGTGAAGGACGGCTACTTCACCGTCCGCCTGGTCTACGTACCGGACAAGAATTTCTACAACGTGGATTATCACGAGGTGAAGCTTGTCCGTAAGATCGATCCGGAAACCGCCGACGTCGTTCTCCAGGACGGCAAGGAGAAGCAGTCCATCTCCGTTGAACCCTTGCGCCCGGAGGAGTTTGTTTACTTCAAGCACGACGGCATCACAACGAAGCTCTCGTACGAGGACACCAACAAGCTCCGCCTGATGGACCGCACTGACATCGTTGAGGTGGACACCTTCAACGGTGAGAAGAAACAGTACATCCTCTATAAGGACAAGTACAACGCCCACGAGGTGTGCCCCTACACCCCGAAGCAAGTGGAGGCGCAGTTTAACTCCCGTATGCAAAACCGCACAGAGTTCTCCCTGAACAACCAGTTCTACCGCATCCGCCCGGAGGATATCCCCACCATTGCGACCGGCAGCTCTATCTTCGTGTACAACACGATGGATCCCACCGACCGCATCAGCGTCTATTTCGAGCCGGCCTCCAGGAAGATCCGTCCGACCATCCTGTCCAACCCGAAGATGAGCTACGACGAGGCGCGTCGTATCGACGTCGAGACCACGAAGAAAGCTCTTGAACCCGCCTCTGCGGCTGCCGCCAAGACCCAGGCCCAGGAGAAAGGAGCGGCACAGGCCGCCACGCCTTCAGCCCAGGCCGGCGAGGGCGCTCCCGCCGCGAAGAAACCCGCTAAGAGCAAAGGTCAGAAGTAAATTCTCATCCGGCGGGGCCTGACCGCGCCGCCGGGTGCAAAGAAGTATTTATACATAGAAGTAATGCTGATGCCTGATAAATATTTACTTGAACACGCTGAACAGTGGAAGACTATAAAGTTAAATGGATTACATTTAAATATTATATCTTCCATTTCGGATGCGACTATCTCGCCTACTAATCCTAATTGGAAGTATTGGTTTGATAGAGAAAAAAAGACCTTAAATGTTATACTCCCCGCTATCAAAAGCGAGGGGGAACTTGACGACATTATCATATCCGGCGCGATGAGCCAAGGCGGTCTCTCGACTTTCTTAAGCGAATCTCAGCTGGACAGTTTGGCGCTTTCAGTATTTAAGGCTTGCCCGGAAGCGCTACAAAGAAGCCTCCTGGGACAGGTGCTTGGAGACAGCGGGTCAAATGAAGCAAAAATCGCGGCAGGGAAAAGACGCATCATCGACTCCGCGATGGCCGCATACAAAACAAGCTATAAAAGTCAAGAAAGTAACGACTGGTTTATCATTGTCAATAATCACATCCGCAATTATTTACGTCATGTTGTTTCCTTCATGTCTCTTTCCAGGCCACTTTTTGCAAATGCGATTGGAAAGGGGATACGGCAGAATCTATCAAGGCTGGATAACGAAATGACTCTGTCTAATTTAAACGCCTCATCAGAATCACTGAAAGAGATAATCGTTGAACTGGCGGAAAGGGAAAGAAAGCGGTTATCGATAGACAGAAAAAGAGTTATCACGCTCGGATCAGTCCCAGAAATACTAATTCGATACTCTCCAAGAATTCGTCACGATGCCTTATTGGAGCTCCCGCTTTCCGCACTCTATGGCCACCAAGACAACGAGAGCCCTAAACGCTTTGTTGTTGTAGGGGTTGACAAAACGAAGCGCGATAAACATCCTTTTAACCTGTATGAAATAAAAAACTTTAAAGAGTCCCTGGCATCGCCGTTAGCTATTTTCAACAGCACAAAAAACAGGTTATCAACAACTGTAATGCTTCCAAACAGATGCGAGTTCGGAAACATTTTTGTGCCGATTACGCGAAAAAAAAACAGCAAAAATGATTCCGGATTCGGCCGCTGGATAAATACTATTGATTCAGTTTATCCCAAAGATGCTCTGAATTATATTTTTCTGCTTTCTGATAAAAAAAACACACTTTACGTGAAAGATGGCTTTATGGAAGAATGGCTGGTCCCCGCTGTTAAAAACCTTGATGATGCCTGTGAAAAGAAAGCGAAAAAGTTCGGAATAAACCTTCCGTCAGACGAAGAGTGCAAAAAAATCCTCTCCGAATATCCCGAAAGGGCACATTACGAAGAGGAAAACGCTGAGGGTCCAATTAAACGACTGCTTTCCGCTGTCGACCTTAATGGGCCGTCTGGATTTCTCCGAATGTATGCGGAATACCGCGTAGCACTGGAGTCCGCTACAAAGGTAGTGAAAGAATTTGAAAATCCAAGAATAATCAAACAGGAAAATATAGAATTCAGCGTTATGAGTAAAAAAAATACAACAATAGAGAATACATATTTTTCACAGTATCTTCTTATTGCTCCGTCTTCCCGGATTGAGGATGTTAACGTTGGACTAACAAAGACCGCGAAAAATGCCCTCCTTAGGCTAGGGATTGAGTCGGTCTCGCAGTTGATGAGTTATACGCGCTCAGACATTAAGCGTCTATTTAAGGAAAGTCGCATTGCGGAAAATACCAAATACGCCATATATAGATTCTACGATGACTACCTGGAAGCCCACGAACAAAAAGACTTTCAAGAGATAAAAAACTGGTTCGAGCAATTTAGCATTGATGACAAATGCCATTTCCTTGGGTTTACCGACAGGGACGATGCTTGGAACAAACTCGTCAACATTCATCCTGACTGGATTGAGTGGGAAAGGAGCGATATTGAACTTTTGAACGCATTGCAGTTCACTTTTGAACGAAGTGAAACGAGAAAGCTTATAAGCAAGTTTGCAGAGTGGAAGATGGATGGACTTGAGAAACATTCTGAAGCCTATCGTCTTGCTACGGAAGCGACGATGTATATGGCGAACAAGCTGAACCAGCATGGCATTCGCACCGTCATCGTCTCAGAAAATGAGGCAAGGAAAGTGCTCGATAATGTAAATGCGAAAAAAAACGGTGCCGATTTCTCTATGCGCGACATCATGAACCTCAGCTATACCTGGAACGGCGAGGAAGTTTCGATGCGTGGCTTCGCTGAACAGTTCATGTCGGAAATCAAACAGAAGGACCGCACTATAGAGGATGCGGAACGCATAGCGAAGACATTTATCGAAGCCGTCAAGGCGGATCCGGAAAAGGCCGGCA
>DFFY01000031.1 GCA_002371115.1 Bacteroidales bacterium UBA3764 | reverse complement strand
CGTGGTATCATCGATGCCATCCTGAACGGTGCCATCGACAAGGCTCCTACCAAGGTCATCCCTTACTTCAACTTCACCGTTCCTACCAAGCTGGAGGGTGTGGATACCGGTATTCTGGATCCGCGCGACACCTACGCCAAGCCGGAAGAGTGGGAAGTCAAGGCCAAAGACCTGGCCGGCCGCTTCATCAAGAACTTCCACAAGTACGAGAGCAACCGCGCCGGTAAGGCCCTGGTAAAGGCTGGTCCCAAGCTGTAATCGACAGGTGCATTTATAAAAAGAAGGAGATATCCACCGGATGTCTCCTCTTTTTTTGTACGAGTGCCATAAAAAGAGCCGGATTTATGGCGCTAAGCGTGTTTTGAGCCGCAAGTGCCATGAAAAACGCCGATATTATGGCGCTATGCTTGTTTTGACCATTTACTGAAGAGGCGGAGGCCGTCGTAGAAGACGGGGTAGGAGAACAGGGTGGAGGTCAGCAGGGGAAGTGTCCAGGTCCAGGGGAGGGTGAGACCAAAGATGAGGCCCCAGAGAAGGAGGGTGAGGGGCAGGAGCAGAATCAGGCATACGCAGCGGATGCTGTTGCACCAGGCCTTGTCCTTCACTTTGTGGCAGAGTACTTCCGCTGTTAGCCAGATGGGAAGGGTGAGCAGGGCGGCCAGGGGCCACACCAGCAGCAGGAGCGGATGCGGCTTTTCCGCAGCGGGGCCTTCCGGCTCCACCATCCGTGCCATCCGTTCCTCGATGTGGCAGCGGAGTTCCTGCAGCAACTGTGCTTCCGTGAGACCGGCATGTACCCGGACAAACGCACTGATATCCACGGCCTGCCCGTAACGCACCTCGCACACGCCCCGGAAATGATAGAAGTCGCTGTAATTGATGCCGGTAGGCACCAGCCAGGTTTGACGCGAACGGGCGCTGTGCAGGGCAATCCGGGCGATGCCCTTCTTGATGGGCTGCAAGGTCCTGGCCGGCCGGTGCGTTCCTTCCGCAAAGAGGCAGAATGGCACGTTGTGCGCCAGTACATCGTCAATCTGCTGGAAGGAGGCGTAATTCTCACTCACGTGTTCCAAACCGTCCCGCTGCCGTACCATGGGCAGGATGCGCAGAAAGTGGAGGATGCGGGCCACGGCCGGCTTCCGGAAAATATCGGCCCTGGCACCGAATACCGTGGCATCGGGGCGGGCGGCCAGCATGACCAGCGCGTCCATGAGCGTGTTGGTGTGGTTGGGTGCGAGGATGACGGCCCCTTCCGTGGGAAGGTCTGCACCCCGGTAGCGCAGGGCCCGGAAGCTCTGCCGGGTGCACCAGTCCACGTACGGGCGCCCCAGGCTGTACAGGCGGTCATGTTTCCAAATCTCAGACATCGGCCCGTTTGCTGCGGTTGAAGAGGGTGGCCACGGTGAGGCCGGAAATGATGTGCCAGATGCCCCACCACGCGGTGATTACCAGCATGCCGCCGTGGGGCGGGAAGCCGGAGAAGAGGCTGGTGCCCAGCATGAGGGCAAGGCCCAGGCCACTGTTTTGGATGCCCGTTTCTATGGTGAGCGTCCGACGGTCGAGGATAGGTACTTTGAAAGCCGTTCCCACGCTGAATCCGATGCTCAGCGCCAGCGCATTATGGATGAGCACCACCAGGAAAATGTACTTGATGCACTTGAGGAACGCGTCTATGTTGCTGCCGAACGACAGCACCACCATGGCAATGAAAATGACGATGGAAAGCCACTGCAGGGGCTTTTTCAGCGCCTGCGCCACCTTGGGCAGGTAATGGCTGGTGAGAATGCCCAGCACCAGCGGAATGCCCAGCAGGATGAAGATGGTCTTGAACACGTCCCACAGGGGAATCACCAGGGTAGGGATTTCGGCCGATACGGCTGCGGAATGCAGGTACACCGTGCCCCAGGCCCAGAAGTTGAACGGCGTGAGCAGCACGGCCAGGGCGGTGGAAATGGCCGTGAGCGACACGGAGAGTTCCACATTGGCCTTGGCCAGCGAGCTCATGAAGTTGGAGATGTTGCCGCCCGGGCAGGCGGCCACCAAAATCATGCCCAATCCCATCATGGGAGAAATCCATCCAGTGAGGAGGACCGCCAGCAGGCAGGTGAACGCAGGCAACAGCACCAGCTGGCACAGCATGCCCAGAAGCACGCTCTTGGGCTTTTTGAACACTTCCACAAAGATGCCCGGCTTGATGCCCAGCGCCACGCCGTACATCACGAACGCCAGAATAATGTTGATGGTGTTCATGCCACCGGCATTCAGGCTCACTTGAATGCTGTCGATGCTTTGGATGATTTCCGGGCTCATAGGATTCTAGTAGTTAAATTTGAATTCGTCCACGTAAATGACCGACTTGCTGCTGCCGGTGAAGTATTCTCCCAGACGGCTGGCGAGCACGGCCACAAACAGATAGCCGGGCTCCTTGTCACTGACATATTTCAGGTCGATGGTAAAAGGAATATACCCGCCCGTGTCTTTGTCCAGCACCAGGGAACCGTACGCAATGACGTCCGGGTCTTTTGCGGCCGGGGTGCTGGCGCCGTCGGTGGAAACGAAATGGCGGGCCTGCTTCCAGCTGTACAGGGCAATCTCTATCTGGCCCTTGTCCAGCTTGCCTTTCTGGTCCTTGTACGGGGCCTTGGTGCAGTCAATCTTGCCGGGCTGGTAGTGGACGTAGCCGGACAGGCTCTTGGGACGGCTGTGGAAGGGGATGCCGTGGTACATCTCCGCACCGGACATGCCAATAATCTTGACGAATTTGCCCGTGTACAGGTTGCCGGTGGCGAAGGTGCCCATAATGGAACGACTGCTCACCTTGGCGGCGGCCTTGCCTTTGCCCTTGACGGCCACATGCTCGTATTCCGGGGCAGTGGTGTTGATGCCCAGGAAGCTGGTGCCGTGGTTCACGGTGCCCCAGACCTGTTGTTTGGCGGTGGCGTTCTCCGGGTACAGGTCCCAGGCGCCTTTGGTCTTGCTCCAGGTGTCAAAGGAGAAGTTGTACACTTGCTCCTGGGCCAGCATGGCGCAGGGCAGCAGAACGAGGAGGGAGGTCAGTAATTTTTTCATTTGGCTTCAATGGTTAATCCGTCGTAGGCCGGCTGCACATCCGAGCGGATGCCCAGCTCCTTGCAACGGGTTCGTAATTCTTCACAAAACAGGGGATGAGAGGGGAATGCATGCGAAAGATGCGTGAGCCAGGTGTGTCTGGCGCCGATTTTATCGGCAAGAAGCAATGCCTCTTCCAGCGAGAAATGGGAGTGGTGCGGGTGGTAGCTCACGGTGTTCAGCGTCACGTGCTCCAGGCCCTGCAGTTTTTCCAGTTCGCTGTCCGGCAAGGTGCTCATGTCGGTGATATAGGCAATGTTGCCGAAGCGGAAGCCCAATACCGGCATCTGGCCGTGAAGGCCCCGGATGGAAATCACGTTAGGCCGCTCGTGTGGCGCATCCACCACGGCGTTGTCCGAGGGCTGGAGGCTCCCGTCCGGCTGGCGGTAAAAATAGCCCACGTCGTGCACCCATTCCAGTTCGCCGGCCCCTTCTATGGAGTCCACACGGAAAGGACGCTCGTCAATCAGATGCACATGCCATTCCGGCGCGCCGGGATACTTGTGCTCCTCGAAGGCATAGGAATACTCCACGCGGAGGGAATGCAGCACCCGTTCCTCGCAAAAAATTTCAATGGCTTTCTTGTCGATGTAATTGAACGAGCGCACGTCGTCCAGCCCGCCAGTATGGTCTTTGTGGTTGTGCGTAAGGAGGATGGCGTCCAGATGCGAAATGCCGTGCGCAAGCATCTGGGAGCGGAAATCCGGACCGGCGTCCACCAGGATGCTGAGCCCGTCGTGCTGCACGAACGCCGCCGAGCGGAAGCGCTTGTCCCGCTGGTCGGCCGACCGACATACGGCACACTGGCAGCCGATGATGGGCACGCCCTGCGAGGTTCCGGTTCCTAAGAAGGTGAGCTGGGTCATAAGACAATGTCCTCCAGTTGGTTAATGCGATTGAGGTCGAAGGGCCGTTCCACGCGGATGTAGTTCCCGGTGTAGCCTGCCATGAGCCCGCCTTTCTCAGACGATTCCCACAGCACGGTCTCGTGCAGGCCCTTGTGCGCCTGCACAAAGTCTGCGTGCAGTTCCTCGCAAAGCGCTTCCAGCTTTGCTACGCGTTCCGTCTTGAGGCGGTCCTGTACCTGGTCCTTCCATTCCGCCGCACGGGTCCCGGGCCTCCGGGAGTAAGGGAATACGTGGATGAACGCCGGCCGGATGCACTCTTTCAGGAAGGTGTAGGTTTCCTGGAACAGTTCTTCCGTCTCGCCGGGCAGGCCCACGATGACGTCTATTCCTAAGAAGACCTTGGGCTCCCCGGGCCGTTCCAGCGCCTGTCGGATGTAGTTGATGCGGGAGGCGAAGAGGGCGGTGTCGTAGCGCCGGCCCACGCGTTTGAGCAGGCGATCACTTCCGCTTTGCAGCGGAATATGGAAATGCCGCTGGAATTTGGTGCCGGAGGCAATCCAGTCCACAATTTCAGGGGTGATGAGATTGGGTTCGATGGAAGAAATCCGGTAGCGCTCGATGCCTTCCACCTGATTCAGGGCTTTGAGCAGGTCCAGGAAACTTTCCCCGCTGGTGCGGCCGAAGTCCCCGGTGTTCACGCCCGTGAGGACCACCTCTTTCACGCCTTCCGCCGCAATGTTGCGGGCCATTTTCACCACCTCGCAGATGGGGATGTTGCGGCTCCGCCCGCGGGCGTACGGCACGGTGCAGTACGCGCAGAAGTTGTCGCACCCGTCCTGCACCTTCAGGAATGCCCGCGTCCGCTCCTCGCCGCTACTGTAAGCACCAAAAACGCCACTCTTCGCGGCGGAGGGTATTGTACCCGAAACCGCCTCCGCTTCGCTCCGGCCCCTCCCAACTCGCAACGCGCCTACCGGCGCGGCTGTGGGCCCCTCCCGTTCCGGGAAAGATTTTCCCCCTATAATCCCCGAGGGGATACCTGCCCTTACGGGGCACGGCCGAGGGTGGCCATGGGTTTCGGGCACAACACCCTCCTCCGCTGCGAGAAGTGTGTCAGGGACTATCTGGGATTTCTCATTGGCGCCGAAGACCTTCCACACGCCGTCTATGGCCAGGAGCTGCTCTTTGCGGAGCTCCGCGTAGCAGCCTGTGACCACAATCCGGGCTTCCGGGGACGTCTTGTGCGCCCGGCGGATGAGGTTGCGGGACTTCTTCTCCGCCGTCTCCGTAACGGCGCAGGTATTGATGAGATATACGTCGGCCGGGGCAGTCCAGGGAACCACCTCCCAACCGGCGGCCACAAAGCCACGCTCATACGTGGCTGTTTCCGCGTAGTTGAGTTTGCAGCCTAAGGTATTGAAAGCAATCTTCATAGATTCTTCGCTTCGCTCAGAATGACAAAAACGCACGGCCGTTTGCCGATGGTGACAGGGGAGGCCTTCCACTGCGCCACCGTGCGGGTGCGGATGAATTGGTCTTCACAGGTGAGGTTGGCTGCTACGCACAGCCGCGTGCTGCCGCTGAGGCACTGGAGCATATCGGCAAAGAGGGAGTCGTTCCGGTAGGGCGTCTCGATGAGGATTTGCGTCTGGCGGGCTGTTGCAGAGCGCTTTTCCAGCGCCTTGAGGGCGGTCCGGCGTTCCTCCGTCTTGGCGGGAATGTAGCCTGCAAAGGCGAACGACTGGCCGTTGAGGCCGGACGCCATGAGCGCCATCATCAGGGACGACGGCCCCACCAGCGGCACCACCTCTATCCCGTGCCTGTGGCACAGGGCCACCAGCAGCGCACCGGGGTCTGCCACGGCGGGCAAGCCGGCTTCCGAGAGCAGTCCTACCGACGTGCCTTCCTCAAACAAGTGCAGGTAGCGCTCTACGTCGGCCGGAGCGGTGTGCTCGTTGAGTTCGTGGAATTCCAGTTCCGCGATATGTCCTTTGAGGCCGGCGGCCGACAGGAAGCGCCGCGCCGTGCGGACCTCCTCCACCACAAAGCGGTGCAGCGTGGGGAGTACGGCCAGCACGCTGGCGGGCAGCACGCTCTCCGGTGCGCCCTCTCCCAGCGGCGTGGGAATCAGGTATAGTTTTCCGTAGGTCATTCCAGGGATAATTTTCCGTTTTTATCCACTGAATACACATGCGGTTTTCCCGCTTCCAACATGTCCTGCTGCATAATGGCTTCCCGTTTCTCCCTTTCCATAAACAGCGTACGCAGGAAGGTGAGGAACGAGTTGAAGTCCCGCTGGTAGGAGACGCCGGCGCCATGGCGCTGGCTGTTGTCCAGGTACGACGTGTATTGGTCGGCCGAGTGGGAGAACAGCTTCACGCGGAGGGAACCGCTGCGGTTCAGTTTGATTTCAATGTCGATATCGCCCACCACCTCATTGGTGGAGGTGCCGTCTATCTGTTTCTTGTTGCCCACCGTACCGTTCACGATGACGCGGTTGTTGAACAGTTGCGTGCTCAGGGCGACGTCGAAGATATTGCTGCCCGCCTGGGTGGTCTGGTAGTTCAGGCCCATGTCCAGGGGAATGTTCAGCTTCTGGAAAATGTTGTTCAGCTGCCCCGACATGATGCTGGATACGTTGGAGAACAGGACGTCGGAGCCGCCGGTAGTGATGCCCGACTCTTCGCCGGGCAGGAAGTTGCTGGCGATAAGGAGGTAAATGAACTGTTTCTGCACCTTGTCCACGGTGTTCAGGGCGGCATCGACCTGTGCCTGCGTGGTCGGGTTCAGATCCGGTACTTCAATGCTGAAGCTCACTTCCGGATTGCTGAGGCGGCCGGTGATGTGGATGCCGCAGTTCACGGTACGGCGGCTGCCGGCGCTGCCGTCGGCCAGCAGGTTGGAGAGGCTGGCCTTGGTGGTGTACAGGCCCGTTACGTTCAGGTCCGTGTTCATGACGTCGCCGTTGAAGCGGATGGTACTGCCGTCCTGGATGGAGAATTTGCGGGTGACCAGGTTCATGGCTGAGAACAGGAACGTTCCCTGGGAGATGGCATAGTCGCCGTTCAGGGAGAAGGTCCCCTGGGACAGGCGGCTTTCAATGTCGATGTTGCCGTTGCCGCGGGCGTTGATGCCGGATTCATCGTCAATGTCGATGCTCAGCTGCATGTCTTCGGTGGCCCGGATGCGCAGTTTGAGGCGCAGGTCGCTCTGCTCCTCTTCCCGGAGGGTGGACGCCATCATGATTTCATACGGGTCTGTTTCGCGCTCGTTGGGGTCGGCCGTAAAGCGGAGCATTTCCCGGGATACGTCGTCGCTGCTGCCGCCCAGGGCGATATGCATGTCGCCACCGCGTGAGGTGACGGCATCTACATTCAGCAGAATCTTGTTCAGCGGACCAGTGATGTCGGCCGAGCCGCTGGCCGTGGCGCTGCCGTACATGAGCGGGTTCAGGCCGCGGGGCATCTCCACCACTTTCATGTCGGTGAACTGCAGGTGGGTGTCCAGCCGCATGTCCTTGAATCCGTTCATGAGGATGCTGCCGTGCAGGAGTCCGTTTCCTCCCTGTCCGTCGGTGAGTTTCAGGCGCTGGAAATGCAAGCCTTGGTCGTTCAGCTCCAGATTGCCGGAGGCATGGTAGGTAACCCGCGTGAAGTCCACCTGCAGGACGCCTTCATCCATCCGGAGACCCTTGCTGCTCAGGTGCGGCGCATCCAGGGTTCCGTCCAGGCCCACTTCTCCGCTCAGGAAGCCGCCGAACTGGGCAAAGACATCCTGCAGGAGCGGTGCGGCATATCCCATGTTGAAGCGGTTCAGCTGTGCCGATGCATGGATGGTGCCGTTGTCCGGAGTCAGGTAACCGACGGCGTTTACGTTGCTGCGGCCGTTGAGAAGGTTGCTGACGGCAATGTCGAAGCGCTGATTCTCGTCGTTCCAGCCGCTGAAGATATTGAGCTGGCCCATGCGTTGTCCGGCGACATAGGTGGAGTCGCAGCGGATGCCGGCGAGCAGGCCGATGGAAGGGACGGAAGGGGAGAGCAGGAGGGCTTTTCCGGTGGCCTTGCCCTCCAGGGAAGGCAATTTCCCGCTGAGGGTATTCAGCAGGCCGATGTCGAACTTGTCCATCATCACGGTGAGGGTGTCCGTCCTGTCCCGGGACAGGCGGCCGTCCACCAGCAGGGTTTCGCTGTCATGGCGGGCCATCAGCTGCTGGATGGAGAAGTCACCGCCGCTGTAGCGGATGTCACCGCTGGTAATGCCCCAGCCGTTGCCTTTGTAGTAAATATTGGAGGGAAGGGCACGGGCGTTGACGATGAGCCCTTTCTCGTCACGGTCCAGGTCTCCGGAAATATACAGTTCCGCATGGCTGCTTCCCTGTTCTCCATTGTCAAAGGTGTAACCCAGGCCCACCTGGTTGTCATCGGCAAAGAAAGAAATGCGGTTGTTCAGGATTTGCGTCCCCGAGAGCGAGATTTGCTTGCCGGTGAGCAGGGCCGTCTGCACAGCGTTCCCGTTGTCGAAGTCCAGCTGCAGGTCCTTGATGAATTTGTCCTTGTAGGCAATGCGCCCGGATATTACCTGAGCGGTGAGCAGGCCTGCGTCGTTCACCTGGAGGGCCATGCGGGTGTTCTTTTCCAGATAGAGTCCGGGAACCAGGAAATTCCACAGCAACTGCGAGCCTTTTACGTTCAGGTTTACGTCATAGGTGGCGCCCTTCCACGGCTCGGGAGCCTGCTTGAGCAGGGCGGGAACGTCCCGCTGCAACACCAGGTACTGGAGGTCGTTGAGGAAGCGTGCGGGGGCGGCATCGCCAACATAGGAAGCATCCAGGAAACTGGACTCCAGGCGGATGCGGTTTACATTGTCATTGGCGTGGGCCTGCACCGTTACATTCCCCAGTTCGTTGCGCCCGGTTTCACTTTCCAGCCAGATGTCGCTCAGGTGGATATCGCCCAGCAGTTCATGCGTTTCCGTGCGCAGGAAGTTGGACGACGCCTGCAGGCTGATTTTTGCGTGCGGCCGGCTGTCCAGGTGAAGCGCATGAAGGTCGGCATAGCCCAGGGAGGCATAGAAGCGATATACGGCGTTCCGGGTGTGCCGGGACAGGTTGAAGGTGCCCTGGAAGAGGAAGTTCAGGTTGGGATCTGCGGCAATGATGCGGCCGTCGAATGCGTCGTCGCTGTACGTGCCCGCGGCGGAGATGTCCGAATAATCATATTCCAAAGCTTGCAGGCGGGAGATGTGCAGGGAGTCCAGCCGGACCTCCATCTTTTTGTCAAAACGGGCTTCCAGGCCCGTCTCCATGGTGAGCGGCCCCAGGGAAGGCGTATTCAGGATTTTCCCCAGGTGCAGGTCTTCCGTCCGGATGGTACCCCCCAGGATGATGGGGGCGTTTTCTTTTACGGCGTTCTGCAGGGTGGCATCGGCCCGGACATGGCCGATACGGGAACGGATGTCGCCGTTGACGTGCAGTTTGTTCAGGAGGCCGGCGACATGGCCGGAAAAACGGAAACGCTCTCCGCGGGCCAGCTGGGACAGGTCCAGGTCCGTTCCCGGCGCCCAGGCTTCTACAAAGCCGCCCAGACCGTCCAGGGTGAAGCGGAGCTCGTTCAGTTGGAAGTCAAAGTGTGTGTCTTCTATCTCCGGAAGGCCCTGGATGCGTCCGTTGCCGCGCAGCTGCACATCGTTGTGGTCGTCTTCGATGCGGAGCGTCTCCAGTTGCAAGTCTTCCACTGTTCCGCTCACATGGCCCCGTACGCCTCCTTCGAAGGTGATGCCGCCCAGGCCGTCGGCAAAATAGCGCAGGGTGGGCATGGCGATGACGGAGCCGTCTGCAATCTGGGCGTCCAGGCGGATTTTCCGGATAAAATCCGAGTAATAGTCGATGGCCCCGTCCATGACAAAGCGGCTCAGATGGGCGTCCGTATGGCCGCTCTGCAGGTGCAGGCCGTCGATGGTGACATTCTCCAGACCCACCTGCACGTGTTGGGCCGATGCCATGTCGATCCGGAACCCGGAACCGGTTTCCTGCGCGATGAGGCGCTGGACGGTGCCGGTAATCAGGTCGTCCTTTACCGCCAGGTTGCCGGCCACCAGGTCATCCACATGGACGGAAAAGTCGTTCCAGTCGATGGACCCGTCGGCAAAGAAACTGCCTTCGGCCAACATGTTCAGGGCATTCTCGATGCTGGCGTATCGGAAGGTGAAGTTGCTCACTTGTACGTATTTGGCGCTGATGAGGTCTCCCCAGTGGGAAGGACCGGCGCTTTCCTTGGTCTGGATGCGCAGCACGCGGTACAGGTTCATGGTGGAGCCGATGGGGCTGTCCGGGTCCGGTTCCACGGAGAGGTTGAATACCCCGCCGTTGAGTTTGAGGCGCTTCACATGGACGCTGCCGTTCTGAAGGAGGCCCAGCAGGGAGAATTTGACGGTAAGATTGTCGATGCACGCCACCGTGTCCATGCCGTTGACGACGGGGGCCGGGTCTTTCATGAGAACGTCGTGCAGCACCACGGCGTCGAAGGGACGCAGGGTGACCAGTCCGATGTCGATGTCTGCGTCCAGCTGTCCCCGCAGGCGTTCCACCACCTGGCCGGTAATGAAGGTTTGTACGCGCGGCGACTGAATGACGACGGCGCCCGCCAGAATGAGCAGGAGAAACAGGCCCAGCAGCCATGCCAATATTTTTAGGGCGCGCCTCATTAATCTACAAAAATAGTAATTTATTACTATCTTTGCAATTGATTTTTCCGTTAGAAGCGTATGGCAGACATTATTTTGGGAATAGAATCTTCTTGTGACGATACGTCGGCGGCCGTCATCCGCGACGGCGTTTTGCTGTCCAATGTCATTGCGTCACAGCAGGTTCACAAGGATTTTGGCGGTGTGGTGCCGGAACTGGCATCGCGGGCGCATGAGCAGAATATCGTTCCGGTGGTTTCGGAAGCCTTGCGGAAGGCCGGCGTGGCGGCGGGGGACCTTACGGCCATCGCCTTCACCCGTGGTCCGGGCCTGCTGGGCTCGCTGCTGGTGGGCACTTCCTTCGCCAAGGCGCTGTCCCTTTCCCTGGATATTCCCATGGTCATGGTGAATCACCTGCAGGGACACATCCTGGCCGGTTTCGTGCGGCAGGAAGGCGTCCCCGTGCGAGAGCCCTCGTTCCCGTATCTGTGCCTGCTGGTTTCCGGCGGCAATTCCCAGATTGTGCGGGTAAATAGTCCACTCTCGTATGACATCCTGGGACAGACCATCGACGATGCCGTAGGCGAGGCCTTCGACAAATGTTCCAAGATGCTTGGGCTGGGCTATCCCGGCGGTCCGGTCATTGACCGGCTGGCCAAGCTCGGGGACCCGGAGCGTTTCCACTTTGCCAAGCCCAATATCCCGGGGCTGGACTACAGTTTTTCGGGCGTAAAAACCTCGCTCCTGTATTTTGTGCGGGACCAGATGGCTGAGGATCCGGATTTTCTGGAGAAGAACAAGGAGGACCTGTGTGCCAGTTTCCAGAAAACGCTCATCGACGTACTCATGGGCAAGCTTATCCGGGCGGCCAAAGAAACCCGCATCCGGGAAATCACCATCGGCGGCGGGGTGTCGGCCAACAGCGGCCTGCGCCAGCGCATGCTGGAGGAAGGCGCCAAGCGCCACTGGAATGTGTATCTGCCTGAATTTAAGTTTACTACGGACAATGCGGCCATGATAGCCGTGGCCGGCTGGTTCCAGTACAAGGCCGGTGTTCGCACCCCGCTGGACGTAGCCCCCGTTTCCCGCATGGCGGATTTTTAGCCTGGTATGAAAGAATTCGAGATAGCACAGAAAATAGGCAAGGAACTCACGGACGCACAGCTCCGTGAGGCGGCTGCCAAGGCCCTGGGCGTGAAGCCGGAGAAAGTGGGCCATGTGGAAGTAACCCGCCGGAGCATTGACGCCCGGCAGGATATCCTGTACCGCTACCGTGTGCAGGCCTATCGGGATAACGAGCCCTATGAGACGTATCGCGTGGCTCCTTACCTGGAGGTGCACCAGGCGCGTCCCGTAATTGTGGTGGGCGCCGGTCCCGCGGGCATGTTTGCCGCCCTCAAGCTTCTCCAGCTGGGCCTGAAGCCCATCGTCCTGGAAAGGGGAAAAGATGTGGAGCGGCGCAAAGTGGACATGGCGCGGCTTTCCACGGAAGGCGTGCTGGACCCGGATTCCAACTATTGCTACGGGGAAGGCGGTGCCGGTGCGTTCAGCGACGGAAAGCTGTACACGCGTTCTTCCAAGCGGGGCGATATCCGGGAGGTGCTGCACCAGCTGGTGGCCTTCGGCGCACACCCGGACATTCTGATCGATGCCCATCCGCATATCGGCACAGACAAACTGCCGGAGGTGGTGAAAAACATTCGCCAGTGCATCGAGGCGCATGGTGGGGAATACCATTTTGACGCGCGGGTGACGGATATTGCCCGCCGGGCCGATGGCGGCTTTGATGTACACTGTGGCACAAGCGTTTATGCGGCTTCCCAGGTGATTCTGGCAACGGGCCATTCGGCACGGGATATCTATGAACTTTTCCAGGCTAAAGGCTGGACGCTGGAGGCCAAGGGCTTTGCCCTGGGCGTGCGGGTGGAGCACCCGCAGTGGCTCTTGAACCAGATTCGGTATCATGGTAAGTATCAGCCGTTTATGCCAACGGCGGAATATGCTTTTGTGCAGCAGGTAGACGGTCGCGGCGTGTTCTCCTTCTGCATGTGTCCGGGCGGCATCCTGGTCCCTTCCTCCACCGAGCCGGAGACCGTGGTGCTCAACGGCATGTCCAATGCGGCCCGCAATTCCAAATGGGCCGATGCCGGTGTGGTGGTGCAGATTGAACCCGGAGACCAGCCGGAGCAGTATACCGGTCCTTTTGCCCTCATGGATTTCCAGCGGGATGTGGAGCGGGCCATGTACCGCTATGCGCAGGAGCACGGTGCCAAGCATCCTTTCACAGCACCTGCCCAGCGCATGAAAGACTTCTGCAGGGGGCTGGTATCCAAGGACTTGCCCAAGACTTCCTATCATCCCGGAACGGTATCGGCCCCGTTGCATGAACTGCTGCCGGAGCATGTGGCTTCCCGTTTGCGGAAGGTGTTTCCCATGGTGGAAAGGAGCATGCGCGGTTACTACACCAACGACGCGCTGCTGTTGGGCGTGGAGTCCCGCACTTCTTCGCCGGTCCGCCTCCCGCGGAACCCGGAAACCCTGGAGCACGTGGACGTTCCCGGTCTGTATCCCTGTGGGGAAGGCGCAGGGTACGCCGGTGGCATTGTTTCCTCCGCCCTGGATGGCATTAATTGCGCCGTTGCTGCTGGTCGCTAAGTCATTGATTCTCACCATATTGCTTATAATCCTCGGCGCAAAAGGAGCCGAGGATTATAAGGATAGTATTGATTATCAGATAGTTGTCGACCAGCTAGAGTTTTATCACGGCGCGGCCCTCGCGGCCATCTACGCAGACGGTGAGGGGAGCATCCAGGTGCACGTGGCGGAGCCAGGGCGTCTCGTACACGGCGGGGAGGGCATCCAGGGCGCTGAGGTCCATCGCGTCCCCTCTGCGGGAATAGGGATCCACGTTCACATAGCCCGCGTTAAAGGAAGTGAGGTTCTGGAAGAAGTGCGTGCCCTGGGACGGGTCCACGCGGAAGTCCGGCAGGGCGCACTCCACCAGCACGCGGGCCTCGGAAATGTCGCTCCAGGCCACCGGAACGCCCAGGGTGGGAATGCTGGAACCCCATCGGCCAAAACCAATCAGTACATATTGTTTTCCGGCAGCGCGGAACTGGGTATTCAGTGCGCGAAGCTCGTCGGCCATCTCCACGGTTTTCATTTTGTCGAAGGCCGATGCCTTCAGGTACACCACATCCTGCAGGCCCTCTATCCGGCCGGTTCCCAGGGCGCTCTCCGAGGTGATGAGGGCACCGGAACAGTCAATGTTGCGCCAGTCCACATCGGCCTGTAAACTGTCGGACGATATGGGCCTGATTTGCAGGGCGTTAAAGATGCCCGTGGAAAGGTCTGCCGCAAATTCCAACTCCACGCTTCCCTGCATTTCGGCCGTGCAAATATCCAGCAGCCGCTGCACGATGGCCGCCAGCGGGAATGTCCCGTAGCGCAGCACGTGGGCGAAGGTGATGGCCTTGGGCCCCTTGGCGAAGGGCGAGTCCACCATGCGCTGGTTCTCGTAGTCGTAGGTGGAGCACACTTTCTGGAAGGAGGCGAAGCGGCCGCAGTCGCTCACCGGGATGCGTTCCAGGTTGACGGCGTCGTCCACCGACGTCTTGAATTTTTCCGGCTGCAGGTTCAGCGCATACATTTCCTGCTGCGTCTCGCGCATGCACAGTTCCGGCGTGGAAGTTTGCAGCACGTGCTTGGGATAGGCGGGGGAGAAGCGGAGCACCTGGTCGCCGTCGACAACCGCCTTGCCCAGGCCGTAAGCCAGTTTCACAATGCCTTCCTCCGCTTTTTCGTAGCCGATGGGATAGAAATTCACGCTCCGCGCCACGCCGGACAGGGTGGGGAAGAAGAAGCCCTGCTCCTCGCTGCCGCACACCTCCTGCAGGATGATGGCCATCTTCTCTTCCGAGATAACGTTGGCCGTGGCGGTGATATAGCCGCGCGACGCCGCAAAATACACGCTGGCATATACGCTCTTGATGGCCTTGGCCAGCAGGCGCAGCTGCTGGTCCTCGTTCTCCACCGCCGGAATCATGTACGTGGAATAGACGCCCGCAAACGGCTGATAGTAAGAGTCTTCCAGTTTGGACGACGAGCGCACGGCGAGCGGTTTCCGCACCACGCGGATGAAGGCGCGCAGGGCGTCCGTCAGTTCTGCCGGCAGGTTGGACGATACGAACTCCGACAGAATCTCCGCGTCGGAGACATCGGCATTAATCACATACTGCAGGCCGTTTTCCAGGATGAAACGGTCGAAGTATTCCGTGGCTATCACCAGCGTCCGCGGCACCGTGAGCCGCACCCCGTCCCATGCCCCGTACAGCTTGTACTTGTACAGGATATGGTTCAGGAAGGCCAGGCCGCGGGCTTTTCCGCCAATGGAGCCGTCCCCGATGCGGGAGAACCAGATGGTGTCGTTGTAGGTGGACGGGTCAAAGCGGGCCACCACGCCCAGGCTCTGTTTCACCCGGTAGTCGTGGATGCGGGCTACGGCCGTTTCCCGGAATGCTTCCGTGCTGTCGAAGGTGGTATTTTTGAGGGCGTTGCCTTCCTCGAAGATACCACGGGCCAGCAGCCAGCGGGATACGTAATTCTTGCTCCGGAGCTTTTCCAGCTGCTTTTCCGGCAGGCGGGCGATGAGTTCCTCGGCCCCCTGCAGGTCATGGGCGCGGGCGGTCTCGCGGCCTTTGTCGTCCGTGGCCACAAAATCGCCAAAGCCGAATTCCCGGCCGATGTATTCCGACAGCTCATGGGTAAGCGTTTTGGAGCGCTTCATCAGGAAGCCGGCCCGGAGGCCTTCCGCCACCGAACGCATGCTCTCCTGCGAGCTTTGCATGAGGATGGGCATCTTGGGGATTTCCCGGCGGATCATCTTGCACAGGTCCACGCCGGCGTCCAGTTTTTCCAACGCCGGTTTGTCGTGCCGGTGCAGCACAAAGCCAATGTCGGAAATCACGCCCAGGAGGTTCTCCTTGTACCGGTTGTACAGGGCCACGGCGTCGTCATAGTTGGTGGCCATGAGAATTTTGGGCCGGGCGCGCTTGCGGAAAATCTGCTGTTCCTCGTTGAGGGCGTCGCGTACGGCGTCAATGTTCTGCTGCAACACCAGCTTGTACAGCAGCGGCAAATAAGTGGAATAGTAGCGCACGGAGTCTTCCACCAGCAAAATGCACTGCACACCGTCCTGCAGGATGTCCTGCGGGGCATTCATGCTGTCTTCCAGCAGTTTGATGATGGCAATGATGAGGTCTGTGCTGCCGTTCCAGTTGAAGATATGGTCGATATGGCTCAGGTCCCGCTTCTCCAGCTGGCGGTACACTTCCTTGGAAAAGGAGGTCAGGAGGACCACCGGGGTGGAGGCGTCGAAGGCCTTCATCCGGGCGGCAAAGTCAAATACATCCACCTCTCCCACGTTGTACAGCGTAATCACCAGGTCCCAGCGGCCGCCGGCCTGGGCGCGTTCCAACGCCTCACGGGTGCTGGAGGCCCGTTCAAAGACGGGCGGACCGCTCAGGTTGAGCTCCGCATACTCGTGGGAGATGCGCATGTCCAGGCGTCCGTCCTCTTCCAGCGAGAAATTGTCGTAATTGTTGCATACCAGCAGGATTCGGCGAATCCGTTTGGCCATGAGGGAGGCGGTGTTGTCCATAGGCAGCTAAACGAGGCCCTGGTCACTCATGGCGGCGGCTACCTTGATGAAGCCGGCCAGGTTGGCCCCTTTGACGTAATTCACGGTTCCGTCGGCCTCGGTGCCGTATTTCAGGCAGGCGGCGTGGATGTCCTGCATAATCCGGCGCAGGTACTGGTCCACTTCTTCCGAACACCAGTGCATGCGCATGGAGTTCTGGCTCATTTCCAGGCCGCTGGTGGCAACGCCGCCGGCATTGGAGGCTTTGCCGGGGGAGTACAGCAGGCCGGCGCCCTGGATGATGCGGATGGCCTCCGGGGTGGAAGGCATGTTGGCGCCTTCCGCTACGCACAGGCAGCCGTTCTTCACCAGGTTCTCTGCATCGGCCTTCTCAATTTCGTTCTGCGTGGCGCAAGGGAGGGCGATGTCGCAGGGAATGCGCCAGGGCCGCTCGCCGGGATAATAGGTGGCCTGCGGGTACTTCTGCGCGTATTCCTTGATACGGCCGCGGCGGAGGTTCTTGAGCTCGAACACATAGGCCATCTTTTCTTCCGTGAGGCCTTCCGGGTCATGGATGAAGCCGTCGGAATCCGACAGGGTTTGGACGATGGCGCCCAGGCGCATGGCCTTCTGGGCCGCGTACTGGGCCACGTTGCCGGCGCCGGAGATGTTCACTTTCTTGCCTTCAAAGCTGAGGCCGCGGGTCTGAAGCATCTGGCTGGTGAAGTAGCACAGGCCGTAGCCGGTGGCCTCCGGGCGCAGCAGGGAGCCGCCCCAGGCCTGGCCTTTTCCGGTAAGGGTGCCGGAGAATTCGTCCCTCAGGCGCTTGTACTGGCCAAAGAGGTAGCCAATCTCGCGGCCGCCCACGCCAATGTCGCCGGCCGGAACGTCCGTGTTGGGGCCGATATGCCTGTACAGTTCCGTCATAAAGCTCTGGCAGAAACGCATGACTTCCGCATCCGACTTGCCGCGCGGGTTGAAGTCGCTGCCGCCCTTGGCGCCGCCCATCGGCAGGGTGGTCAGGGCGTTTTTGAAGGTTTGCTCAAACGCCAGGAACTTCATGATGGAAAGGTTCACGCTGGGGTGGAAGCGCAGACCGCCTTTATAAGGGCCGATGGCGCTGTTGCACTGTACGCGGAAACCGCGGTTGATATGTACCTCCCCGCGGTCGTCCATCCAGGGGACGCGGAAAATCACGATGCGTTCCGGTTCCACGATGCGCTCCAGGATTTTCTGGTCCATGAGCTGCGGGTTTTCCGTCACATAGGGCGCTACGCTTTCCACCACCTCGCGCACGGCCTGGTGGAATTCTTTTTCCCCGGGATTGCGGGCAATGAGTTCGCCCATGAACCCCTCGATATAGTTGCGGGTAAAATTGTCCATAGATTCTCTTGTTTATATACACTACTAACTCACAAATTTACATATTTTTTTCTTATCTTTGTATGTTATGGTCCCGGAACTGATTGGAAAATACATCTTTTTGGTGCAGCTCTTTGTTGAGGCGGGGGAGCGCGGCCTTTCCTGGCCGGACATCGCCCGCCGCTGGGAAGACCGCTACTCAGAGCCGTACCCACGCCGTTCGTTCCTGAACCACCGCGCGGCCGTGGAGGAGATTTTCGGCCTGCTCATCACCTGCGACAGAAGGACCAACCTGTATAGGATAGATGCTGCGGAAAGCGCAGTGGACAAGCGGGCTGCCGTAGATTACCTCATCAATACCTTTACGGTGAACAGCCTGCTCACGCTGGGGCAGGAACGCCTCCGCGGGCGGGTGAGCGTGGAAGATGTTCCGTCGGGCCAAAAGTACCTCACCGTGCTCATGCAGGCCATGCTGGATGGGTGCGTCCTTCGCATCGCGTATCGTAAATATTTAAGTGAGCAGGCCGATGTCCGTACGGTCCGTCCTTACGCCCTGCGGGAATTCGCCAAACGCTGGTACCTGGTGGGCTACAGCGAGGAAGCCGCCATGCTGCGCGTGTATGCGCTGGACCGCCTGCTGTCGGTGGAACGGACCGGCGACAAATTCAAGATGCCGGCCGGATTCAACGTGGCGGAGGCCTTCGAGGCCAGTTATGGCATGTATCTTCCGGAGGCGGGGCAGCAGCCGGTGCTGGTAAAACTCCGTACCACCCTGCGGGAAGCCGCGTATCTGCAGGACCTGCCCTTGCACCCCAGCCAAACGCTGGTTTTGCAGGAGGGAAACCACTGCGAATTCGCCCTCCGGCTCATTCCCAATCCCAACCTGGTGATGGAACTGTGCAAGCATGGCGCCGGACTGGAGGTCCTGGAGCCGGAGCCGCTGCGCCAGGCCGTAAGAGAAGCCTTGAATAATGCATTACAATTATATGAAAACTAAGTATTTAGCAGTTGTGGCCATGGTGATGGCCCTCTCTGCCTGTAACAACTCGGACATGAAACCGGACAAAGCGTATATCGGCCCATCCTCCCTGCAAGTGGAGGGCGGACACATGACACCAGAACTCTTGCTCTCGCTGGGACGCCTGAGCGACCCTCAGTTGTCGCCGGACGGAAAAACCATCCTGTATGGCGTGAGCTATACTTCCATTGAAGAGAACCGCAGCGTGCGCAACCTCTTTGTGATGCCGGCGGAGGGCGGTGAACCCACGCAGCTCACCATGGACGGAAAGAGCATTGCATCGGCCAAATGGAGCAAGGACGGGAGCGCCATCTACTTCCTCCAGAACGGCCAGCTGTACAAGACGCCGTACAAGAACGGCAAGTTGGGTAAGCGGACACAGCTTTCAGATGTTCCCGCCGGCGTGGACGACTATCTCCTCTCACCGGACGAGGCGCAGCTTATTTTTGTCTCCTCCGTGCACAGCGCCGTGGAGGTGCCTGCGGACACGGACCCGCTGCTGTCCAAGGCGGAAGCGTATGCGACCGAAGACCTCATGTATCGGCACTGGGACCATTGGGTGACGGAGATTCCGCACAGCTTTGTGGCTTCGCTGGGGAACGGCGTCATCCGTGAGGGCATGGACATCCTGGGCGGGGAAGAGGCCTTCTTCCAGCTCCCCAACGGCCCGTTCCCGGATGTGGCGGACCTGTGCTGGAGCCCGGACGGCCGGTACATTGCCTATGCCTGCAAAAAGCTGACGGGCAAGCAGTACGCCTTCTCCACCAATACCTGCATTTATCTTTATTGTCCGCTCACGGGCCAGACCACGCAGGTGACTTCTGACGGCGGATACGACACGCATCCCGTATGGAGCCCGGACGGCAGCCGGCTGGCCTGGCTTTCCATGGAGCGCGACGGCTATGAGGCAGACAAGGTGCGCCTGATGGTGGCATCGGTCCGGTATGAAGAGGAAGGGGAGGGGCAGTGCGCCAATCCTTCCGTGGAGAACATCTGCGACGTGACGCAGGCCTTTAAATACAATGCCGACGGCCCCGTGTGGGCGGCGGACAGCCAGTCCCTCTACTTTGCCGCGCTGGCAGAGGGCGTGCAGGGTATCTTCAATGTGGTGCTCTCGGAAACGCCTGAAATTGTGCGTCTTACAGCCGATAACCTGTGGTTCGACTTTGACGCTCCGTTTGGCGTGCTGCCGGACGGAACGCTGCTCACCACTTATGCCTCCATGGATTTTCCTACGGAACTGGTAGCGGTGAACGACAACGCCATCCAGCAGCTGAGCTTCGAGAACGAGCACTTGCTTTCGCAGTTGGATTCCCATGACACCGAGGCCCGCTGGCTGGACACCGTGGACGGGGAAAAGATGCTCACCTGGGTGCTGTATCCGCCGCAGTTCGACGCTTCCAAAACCTATCCGGCCATTGAAATCTGCCTGGGCGGCCCTCAGGGGACGCTTTCGCAGGGCTGGAGCTATCGCTGGAATTACCTCCTCATGTGCCATCAGGGCTATGTGGTGGTGCTGCCCAACCGGCGCGGGACCACAGCCTTCGGCCAGCCCTGGTGCGAGGAAATTTCCGGTGACTACATTGGTCTGAACATGCAGGATTACCTCACGGCTGCCCGCAATATCAAAGCGGAGCCTTATATCAGTGGTGTAGCAGCCTGCGGCGCTTCCTATGGCGGCTACAGCATCTACTACCTGGCCGGCATCCACAAGGATGTGTACGACTGTTTTATTGCGCACGCGGGTATTTTCAATGAGGAGCACATGTACATGACCACGGAGGAAATGTGGTTCCCCAACTGGGACAACGGCGGCCTGCATGAGTATGCCTATCAGGCCGGTCAGGTGGGCCCTGCCGGGGACGGCGTCACCTTCGGCGGTATCAAGCAGGGCGGCTCTCCCTGGAGCACGCTGCCCAAGGCCCGCCGTCACTACGACAATTCGCCGCACATGCTGGTGACTGCCTGGCACACGCCCATCCTGTGCATCCACGGCGGTTCAGACTTCCGTGTGCCGGTGGACGAGGGCATGGCAGCCTTCAACGCTGCCCAGATGATGGGCGTCCCCTCCAAACTGATTGTATTTCCCAATGAGAACCACTGGATTCTGAAGCCGCAGAATGCCCTGTACTGGCACCGCAGCTACTTTGGCTGGCTGGACCGGTGGATGAAGTAACTCAGTCTCCCGGATACTTGCACAATTCCCTGACCATGGTCAGGGTTTTTTTGTCGAATCTTTTTTCGGAAAAAACCGCTTGGATGGGTGAGAGCCGGTGCAGGTCTGAGCCGCAGCGCTGATAGGCCCCCTGCTTGAGGAGTTTCAGCGCTTTCTTTTGTGCGTGAATGCCGTACAGACCGCAAAGGGATGGAAGGTTCAACTGGAGAGCGACCCCCATGTCTTTGAGTTTTCCGTATTCCTTGTCTTCCATGTAAACATAGCGCTCCGGATGCGCCAGCAAAGGATAGTAGCCTTTGGACTGGATACGCTCCAGGATGCCCCAGAAGTTGTAGGGAGGGTTGAAATAAGAGGTTTCTACCAGCAGGTGGTTGTCGTTGAGGGGGAGCAAATCGTTTGCTTCCAGCCGTTCCTCGAACAAATTGTCCAGCATGTTTTCTGCGGCCAGATGCAATTGAAGCGGCTCTTGGCAGGCCGCTTTCAATTGTTCAAAACGCGCACGGAGTTTTTCCGTGGTATTGGGCACATCCTCCATGATATGCGGTGTCAGCCACACCTCCCGTATTCCCATTTCCGCATAGGCATGCAGGGCTTTCAGTGCCGATTCCATTTGGGGTATGCCGTCATCCACGCCGGGCAGGATATGGCAATGCCAGTCTGTCCAGCCCTGCAGGGCACCGCTTTGGAGCAGTGATTCTTTCCTATGAAAAGACCACATGCTCAGGCGTTGTTCTTGTCTTCTTGTACCGGCTCCTCCCCATAACCATAGTTAGTATAATTGCCCCCCCCCATATCTGTAACCGTAACGATAGCCATACCTGTAGCCGTACCTGTAGCCGTATCGGCCTTCGTTATTGGTGCCGTTGAGCAGGACAACTATGTTCGGATAGCGCTGGCTTGTATAGTATTTGTTGATTTCCGGCAGCATGGCGCGTTCCATCAGACCGGCCTTTACCACATAGATGGTGATGTCCGCTACGCGGCGGATAAGGTCTGCGTCGGTTACAATTTCCACGGGCGGGCAGTCCAGGAAAATGTAGTCGTATTCCTTGCGGAGGACTTCAATCATCTTGTCCAGACGGTCGTCCGACAGCAGTTCGCTGGGGTTGGGAGGAAGGGTGCCTACCGGAAGGATGTCCAGGCCGGAGTCTTCGATATTGTGGATGATGAACGGCTGGAAATCGTCTTCCCGGTGAGCCAGGTAATTGGAGACGCCTTTCTTGGGCGAATTGGCAAAGATGGAGAGGGATTTCTTGCGCAGGTCCAGATCTACGGCAATGGTTTTGCGCCCTTTGATGGCAAAGGCCGAGGCCAGATTGGAGATACAGAAAGTTTTGCCGGAACCGGGGTTCATGGAGGTAGTCATGATGACCGTTCCACCGTTTTTGTTTTCCGCGTTTTTACTGTTGATGAATTCTATATTGGTTCTGACTACACGGAAGGCTTCGTTGACAACGTCGCGTTTCTGGGGCTTGACCACAATGCGGCGTTCCTCGGGACGGTCTTTCTGAATCTTTTTGGGGAAAAGATGGTCCCACAGATGGATCTTATGCAGGAACACGCCGGGAATTTCACCGGCAAAAGGCGCTTGAATGTTCTCCAGGTCCTTGCGTCCCCGTACAGTGGTATTGGTAATCTCCAATACGTAAATCAAGGCCAGGGGCAGGGCTGCGCCTACAAGAAGTGCAGCCAGCAGAATGATCATTTTTCGGGGCGCGATGGGAGCGTTGCTGCCATAGGGATGTGCGATTACCCGCGAATTATAGGGCGTGAAGGCCTGTGACAGCTCGTTCTCTTCCCGTTTCTGAAGCAGGAACAGGTACAGGGCCTCTTTCACTTTTTGCTGACGTTCGTCGCTGAGCAGTTCTCCGGCGCGCTGCGGATTGGTTACTACGCGGGCGTCCAGTGCGCTCTGGGTTGTCTGATAGGACTGCAGCTGCATGTTCTGGGCAATCACATAGTTGTCCAGGGAGGAAAGGATGGCGGTTTTCATGGAGCTCAGTTGCTGGTCCATGTCCTTGACCAGATAGTTTTCCGAGGAGCTGTTGTCTGCCAGACGGTTTCGCTGCAGCAGGGTGTTGTTGTATTGGTCGATAAGGCTGGAAATGCTGCTCTCCGACAGGCCGGCGTCGGCCGGAAGCAGTTTTCCTTCGGATTCACGGATGTAGGAAGTCAGGAAGCGGGCAATGGAAATCTGGTTGTTCACTTCCGTAATTTGCTGTCCGGCCTGTACGGCCAGCTGCATGTCCATGCTGGCGGCAGCCCTCACATCCGGTATGCGGTTGCGGCTCTTGAATTCCGAGATGTTACTGTCCACGTGGCCCAGTTCCTGTTCAATGACGCGGAGACGGTCCGCTATGAACTCGTTGGTGGAGGTGGAGATGGAGTTCTTGTCCTTGATCCAGTTCTCATTGTAAACGTTGATGAGCATGTTGAGCACATCCTCCGCACGCTGGGTGTTCACGTCCGAGATGGAGAGGGCAATCACGGTGGAATTTTTTTCATTGAGCGAGGCCGAAACGCGGCCGCGATAGGCGCGGGCTGCGGCAGCGTAGCTGGTACGGGATACCAGGATGTTGTCCTGGAGCCTGTCGGCTTGTGAGTAGGGAGATGGCGCAATGTACAGGCGGCCGGCCGGCGTACTCAGCGTATCTCCCGGCGACACCTTGTAGGTTTGTTCGTAGTCTGTCTGGTTTACGCGCAACTTTGTCAGGCGGTACGTATTGTCTGCCTGGGGTTCCATGGTAAAGGATACACCGTCGTTGTTGTTTACGTCCAGGAACAGAACGGTAAACGGAAGGGATGAGCCGTAGAGCGTGGGGTTGTACAGGAAATGCCCTTTCTTGAACAGGCCGCCTTCTTTCCGGTAGCTGGTCTCCAGATGGAGGCGCTTCACCACTTCCAGCATCAGGTCTGGAGAGGTGAAGTTGAGAATCTCATTGTACACGTTGATGCGGCCCAGGCCCAGGTTCATATTGGCAAAAGTCTGGGATACGTCTCCGATGGAAGAACTCTTTTTCCCGTCTTCCTTAATGAGAATGGATGCGCTGCGGGTATATACAGGCTGTGTTTTCTTGATGTAAATGACCGCGGTCAAAAGGCATATGGCAATGCTGACGACAAACCAGGTCCAGCGGGTCAGGCACAAGGATATCAGTTCCCGCAGGTCCAGTTGCTGCTCCTGGCTTTGAGTCTCAAAATTTTCTGTGCTCATTACTTGGATGTTCTAACGATAACGAGGATGGCAGATGTGATGGACGTGGCCGTAGAGGCAAGGGAGATCCAGAAGGACGGCGTAAAGGCGCTGTTGGCCGATACGGTGGACTCACGGCGGCGTTTGGGATTGGGGGTTACATAGACAATGTCTCCCTGTTCCAGGTAGTAGGCGGGGGAAGAGAAAATATCTTCCGAGTCGGTCAGGTTCATTTTGTAGAAAATCTCCTGGGCCGTTCCGTAATTCCGGATGAGGGTGACATTCTCCCGCTGACCGTTGATGGTGAGGTCGCCGGCCAGGGAGATGGCGTCCAGAATGGTGAATGCGTCCCGGTCTATCCGGTAACGGCCGGGTCTGGACACTTCTCCAAGGACAGAGAATCCCAGATTCATGAAGTCCACTGTAACCACGGGATCCTTGATTTGGTTGCTTGCTATCAGCAGATTTTTAATGTGCTCCGCTGTTTCCGCGCGGGTGAGACCGGCAACCTTCACTTTCCCGAGGACGGGAAAATCAATTTCACCATCCTTGTCCACCGTATAGGGAAGAAGCATTTGGTTGCCGTTGGATAAGCCGCCGTTCATGGATGTACTTGCCCCAAGGCGCTGGGACGCGTAGATGAGGTTGAACATGGTGGCAATTTGCGGGTCCCGGCTGTTTACGACGATGGAAATCTGGTCCATGGGCTTGAGCCGGATGGGATTGGCCTTGATGGTCTCCACAATGGCGTCATTATAGCTATCCTGCATATATGCAATGTTTTTGGGCGTGCTGCACCCAAAAAGGACAAGTGACACGGCCAACAGGGAACCGGCCTTTTGAGTAAATGTCATAATATAAAATCCAAATCAGTGTGCAAATTTACACAGATTTCGCGACTTATACAAATCGCGCGCGTATTGTGAACAAAAATGGCAGATAGAAAAGGCTTAGGAAATTCGGGAATAATCCTTGGTTTGGTATTTGTCCCGCCGCAGTTCTGCTGCGAGCGGGGCATTTTTTTCTGCCGTGAGGCCGGGGTCCTGGTCCAGGATGTGCTGGGCATAGCCGCGGGCGTCGCTCAGGATGAGCCCGTCCTTGGCCAGGGAGGCAATGTTGAGGCTGATGGGAAGGCCGCTCTGCTGGGTGCCTTCCAGGTCCCCGGGGCCGCGCATCTTCATGTCCTCCTCCGCCAGCTCAAAACCGTTCTCCGTGGCGCACAGGAGGTCCAGCCGCTTCTGGCTTTCCTTGGACACCTTGTTACCCCGCATGAGAATGCAGTAGGAGCGCTCCGCGCCCCGGCCCACACGGCCGCGCAGCTGGTGCAACTGGCTCAAGCCAAAGCGTTCCGCGCTTTCTATCACCATGACGGAGGCGTTGGGCACGTCCACGCCCACTTCAATCACCGTGGTGGAAACCAGGATGTTGGCCCGCCCGGCGGCAAAGGCATCCATGTTGAACGCCTTTTCCTGCGGCGTCTGCTGCCCATGGACGATGGCCACCTTGTACTGCGGCAGCGGGAAGGCTTTCACAATTTCCTCATACCCCAGTTCCAGGTTCTTGTAGTCCAGCTTTTCGCTCTCAAAGATGAGCGGATACACAATGAACGCCTGCCGGCCCTTGGCAATCTCGTCCCGGATGAAATTATGCATGGCGTGGCGCTTGCCCTCTCCTACGCACAAGGTCTGAACCGGCTTGCGGCCCGGCGGCATCTCGTCAATCACGGAAACGTCCAGGTCTCCGTACAGGGTCATGGCCAGCGTGCGAGGAATGGGCGTAGCGGTCATCACCAGCACGTGCGGCGGAACGCCCTGCCAGCCTTTGTTCCAGAGGCGGGCGCGCTGCTCAACGCCAAAGCGGTGCTGCTCGTCCACAATGGCCAGTCCCAGCGCCCGGAAATGCACCGTGTCTTCAATGAGCGCATGCGTGCCGATGAGGACCCCGATGCGCCCGTCCTCCAGGCCGGCATGGATTTCCCGACGGTCCTTGACCCCGGTGTTGCCGGTGAGGAGGGCCACCTTGACCCCGGTGGGCTTCAGGTATTTGGAGACATTGGCAAAATGCTGCTGGGCAAGCACTTCCGTGGGCGCCATCAGGCAGGCCTGGTACCCGTTTCCCACGGCGATGAGCGCGCTGAGCACCGCCACCATGGTTTTGCCGGAGCCCACGTCGCCCTGCAAAAGGCGGTTCATCTGGTGCCCGCTGCGCATGTCTTCGCGGATTTCCCGGATAACACGCTTCTGGGCGCCCGTGAGTTCATACGGCAATGCCTTGTAGCAGGCGTTGAACGCTTCTCCGACAGCAGGCATATTGAGCCCCACGGCGCTGCGGCTGCGGACGTATTTTTGTTTGAGCAGGGAAAGCTGCAAGAGGAACAGTTCCTCGAATTTGAGCCGATAGGTGGCCTTGGCAAGGGCGTTCTGGTCCACCGGGAAGTGGATTTGCCGGAGCGCATAGGTGAGCGGCACCAGCCCTTTCTCCTTCAGGATATAGTCCGGAAGCGTATCCTGCAAAGTGGGCAGCACGCCTTCCAGCGCCGCTCCGATGAGCTTGAGCATCACCTTGCCTGTAATTCCTGCCGATTTGAGTTTCTCCGTGGAATTGTACACGCCGGTAAGCACGCCCGTATTGGCGCTGTCCGGCGCATCCACCTCCGGATGCACCATATTCAGGCGGGTCCCAAAGAAGGCTGGCTTCCCGAAGAAGATGAACGTGTGGCCGGGAACAAGGCGCGCGTGCATCCACTTCACACCCTTGAAGAACACCATTTCCATCTCCCCGCTGTCATCCGCCACCATAGCGCTCAGTCGGCTCACCATGTTGTACTTGAGTTTATCGGCAGGGAGCTCCACGCCGTTTTTCCCATATAGCCGGACCTTGGTGACCATGGCGCGCACCTGCACCTGGGCCAGGTCCGGGTGGACATCGGCAATGCGGACAATGCTGCTGCGGTCAATGTAGCGGAACGGATAGGTGCGCACCAGATCTCCCACCGTGCCGATTCCCAGCTCGGAAAGCAGGAGTTCCGCCCGTTTGGGCCCCACCCCTGGCAGGTACTGTATGGCCGTATCCAGGTTCATCTTGCCGGCAGGGGGGGCGTAATTATTTCTCCACCAGTCTCCCTTCCATCAGGGAGTCGTATTGGAGGCGTTTGCGGAAAATGTCGATGGCCGTGTAAATGGCGCTCATCATGGAACGCGGGTCCGCCTCGTCGCGGCCGGCCATCTCGTAGGCGGTGCCGTGGTCCGGCGAGGTGCGCACCACAGGCAGGCCGGCGGTGTAGTTGACGCCGTCGGCAAAGGCGAGGGCTTTGAACGGCGCCAGGCCTTGGTCGTGATACATGGCCAGCGTTGCGTCGAAGCGGCTGTAATTGCCCAGGCCGAAGAAACCGTCGGGGGAGTAGGGACCGAACGCCTGGATACCTTCCTCCTGGGCCGCCTTCACGGCCGGGAGGATGATGTTCTGCTCTTCGTCGCCCAGCAGGCCGCCGTCTCCGCAGTGCGGGTTCAGGCCCAGTACGGCAATCTTGGGATCCGCCACGCCAAAGTCACGCTCCAGCGAGGCTTTCATGATACGCAGTTTGCCCAGGATGGCTTCCTTGGAAATGCTTTTGGGAACGTCCCGGAGGGGAATGTGGCCGGTGACCACGCCAATCTTGATTTGCTCGCTCACCATAATCATGGTAACGTCTTCCACGCCAAACTCCTTTTGGAGAAATTCTGTGTGCCCGGTATTGGAAAAGCCTTCCGCATGCATCGCACGCTTGTTGATCGGGGCGGTGACCAGGACGTCTATCTGGCCGTCTTTGAGGTCTTTCACAGCAGCGTCCAGCGCGGCGATGGCGTTCTTGGCGCTCTCCGGCGTGCTTTGGCCGGGCTCGGCATAAATGCTGTCCGGCAGGCAGTTGACCAGGTTAATTTTGCGCGGACGGGCATCGGCCGCAGACGAGATTACGTTCACGTCCATGGGGCCGATGTTATGCAGCGTTTTCCGGTAAAAGCCCATCAGCTTGGATGAGCCGTAGATGACAGGGGTGAAGGAGTCCAGGATGCGCTCGTCGGCCAGCGATTTGATGATGACTTCGTAGCCGATGCCGTTGCTGTCTCCCTGGGTGATACCCACAACAAGTTTGGGAAGTGCCATATTGGTGAATTTTTTAGATTAACTGGGTGTTTTCTGCCAGATAGCCGTTGTCTGCCGGCAGGTTGGGTTGGTGGTAGGCGGCTACGGCCAGGCGGTCGCAGCGCTCGTTTTCCGGATGGCCGGCGTGGCCCTTGAGCCAGTGGAACGCCACCCGGTGCCGCTTGTACACGGCATCGAAGCGGAGCCACAGGTCCACATTCTTTTTGCCTTTGAAGCCGGAGCTCTTCCATTTTTCCAGCCAGCCCTCGTTGAGGGCTTTTACCACGTAGGAAGAATCGCTCCAGACATGGACTTCCGCATTGTCCCAGCGGATTTGTTCCAGGCCCACGATGACGGCCAGCAGCTCCATCCGGTTGTTGGTGGTGCAGGCGAAACCGCCCGACAGTTCTTTCTCATAGCTGCCGCAGCGCAGGACGATTCCGTAGCCTCCGGGGCCCGGATTGCCGCTTGCGGCACCGTCTGTATAAAGGTAAATAGGTGGTTTCTTGTCCGTCATAGTATGCAAAAATACGGATTTTATGTTATCTTTGCAAACTATGAAATGCACAATGGAACAAGTGAAAGCGCAAGTGGCGGCTTCTGCCCGCGTCATGGAAGCTTTCCTCAACGATGAGAAGGCCCTGCAAGGCCTGGCCGATGTCGCTAATCTCCTGGTAAAAACCTATCGGCATGGTGGTAAAACCCTCTGGGCCGGAAACGGCGGCTCTGCGGCGGATGCCCAGCACATGGCGGCGGAACTGGTGAACAAATTCCGGCTGAGCCGTCCGGGTTTGCCGGCCATGGCCCTTACGGTGGATACGTCCATCCTTACCGCCATCGGCAATGATTACGGCTACGGGGAGGTGTTCTACCGTCAGCTTATCGCCTGCGGCCGTCCGGGCGACGTCTTTGTGGGACTCTCCACTTCCGGGAACTCGGAAAACCTGCTGCGGGCCCTGGATGCCTGCCGGGAGAAGGGCATCGTGAGCGTGGCGCTTGTAGGAGGAAAAGCCTGCCGGATGGACGCGTACGACCATGTGCTGCATGTTCCTTCTGCCGATACGCCCCGCATCCAGGAATGCCATACGCTTATCGGCCATATCCTTTGTGAATATGTTGAACAAAACCTGTTTGGAAACCATGACTAAAATTGCTGTTGCCGGCGCCGGGTACGTCGGTCTGTCCCTGGCCGTGTTGCTGTCCCGGAAAAATCCGGTCACCGTGGTGGATGTAGTTCCGGAAAAAGTGGACAAAATCAACCGCCGCGTGAGCCCCATCCGTGACGAGTACATCGAGAAGTATTTAGCGGAGGAAAAGCTGGACCTGACGGCCACCCTGGACGGGGAAAAGGCCTATAGGGAGGCGGACCTGGTCATTATCGCCGCGCCCACCAACTATGACTCCGCCACCAATTTCTTCGATACGTCAGCCGTAGAGGCGGTCATCGAAAGCGTTACCAAGGTGAATCCGGCCGCTACGCTGGTAATCAAATCCACCATCCCGGTGGGCTTCACCGCTTCCCGGAAGATGGACAACCTGCTGTTCTCGCCGGAGTTCCTGCGGGAATCCAAGGCCCTGTACGACAACCTGTATCCGTCCCGCATCATCGTGGGCGGGGAGCGCTCCCGGGCGGAGGCGTTTGCCGGCCTGCTGCTGGAGGGCGCCCTCAAGAAGGATGTTCCGGTGCTCTATATGGGCACAACGGAGGCGGAGGCCGTCAAGCTGTTCTCCAATACGTACCTGGCTCTTCGCGTGAGTTTCTTCAACGAACTGGACACCTATGCGGAAATCAAGGGCCTGGACAGCGCCGCCATCATCCAGGGCGTCGGACTGGATCCGCGCATCGGCTCCCATTATAACAATCCGTCCTTCGGCTATGGCGGCTATTGCCTGCCCAAGGACACCAAACAGCTCCTGGCCAATTATGCCGATGTCCCCGAGAACCTGATTGCCGCCGTAGTGGAAAGCAACCGCACCCGCAAGGACTTCATTGCGGACCGGGTGCTGGAGAAAGCCGGGTATTATGCCTATCGGTCCGACAACCAGTGGAATGCGGCGCAGGAAAAAGAGGTGACGGTGGGCGTTTTCCGCCTCACCATGAAGGAGGGCTCGGACAATTTCCGGCAGAGCGCCATCCAGGGCGTGATGAAGCGCATCAAGGC
>DFFY01000019.1:790-4143 GCA_002371115.1 Bacteroidales bacterium UBA3764 | reverse complement strand
CGGCCCGCGGCGTAATATTTCTCCCGGTAATCAACCTGGAGCGGAAGGAAATCCGTTCCTTCCTTGACTTCTGTAGCAGCGGTTACGGTCGCAAGCAGCATCGTGCCGCCCATCTTCACGACCGCCGAGCCGTCGGCCTGCTTGGCAAGCTTACCGGTCTCGATTTCGATTGTCCGACCGTCGGACAATTCAATGATTTTCTTGATAACGTTCATATTGTAACCTTAGTGTGTCTTCATACAAAAAAGGCCGCTGCATACGGCGGCCTTCATCTTTTCCCTGGAGATTATTTGCGGAGGCCCAGGGCCTTCACGATCTCGCGGTATCTCTCAATGTCCTTCTCTTTCAGGTAATCGAGGAGCTGACGGCGCTTACCTACAAGGCGGAGAAGGGCGCGCTGCGTATTGTGGTCCTTCTTGTTGGCCTTCAGGTGCTCGGTCAGATGAGCGATACGGTAGGAAAACAAAGCAACCTGACTCTCAGGCGAGCCGGTGTCAACATTAGACTTCCCGTATTTGCCGAAAATCTCTTGCTTCTTGTCTGCGTTCAAATACTCTGACATAATGCAAAAAATTGTTAAGGGCTGCAAAGGTAAGGATATTTTTTAACTCTGCAACTTTTTATTCCACAATTATTTTGCAAGGGCGCTCAGCCGTTCGTAGAGTTTGTCCAGGCCGGTGAGCAGTTCGGCGCCGACGCGGTTGTAATAGGCGCGGGCCTTCACGTCCGCTGCCGGGTGGTTCACTTTGTCGAACAGATCGTCAGCCATATCGCTCGCCTCGTTGATCAGGGTCTCCACTTGTCCGAGCTCTTTTTCAGGGTGCAACATAGCGAACAGCAGGCAATCTTCCACGAAGTCGCCGATCAGGAATTCGATATCCTTCTTGATGTCACGGAGATTCATTGTCTTTCTTTATTTTACTTCGGCGCAAAGATAAGCATTTTTCCGCAAATATCCATTTCGCGTACATATTGTCCCTGTCTCAAGACCCTTATGCACGCTCCGAGCGCTTTCCCGGGCTCCGGGGCCATATCGGTCGTACCGGCATTTGCAAGTGTCTTGTTTTATCATTATCTTCGCCATAACAAACAATAACACACATGAAAAATTTTTTCCTCGCCGCTGCGTGCCTGATACTGGGCATGACGGCACTCCACGCCCAAAGCAACACATACGGCATCAAATCCGGACACCTGAAATATGAAACCCGGACCAGCGGCGGCATGCAATACAACGAGGTCTGGTTCGATGACTACGGCAAGACTCGCAAGCAATATGACCAGATCATGATGGAAGGCATGGGAAACTACCAGACCGAGGTCCTGATGCGCGACGGCAAGGTTTACACCAATGCATGGATTGACGACGCGAAGAAGGATGAGGCCAAGATGACCGAGTCCGGCCCGGGCCTCAATCTTCTGGATCCGGACGAGGCCTACCTGAAGGCGAACAAGATCGAGAAACTCGGCACCGAAGATGTCTTCGGCAGGACCTGCACGGTCTATTCCTACAAGACGAAGTCCCTGCTGCGCACGATCAGCAACAAAGTGTGGATCTGGCAGGGCATCATCCTGAAAATGGAGACCCGCGGCGCTCTCGGCGCCAACAACGACATGATGGTCACCCTGTTCGAGGAGAACATCAAAATTCCCGCCTCCACCTTCAAAATTCCCGAGACGGTGAAATAAGTCCATGAACGCATAGTGAATCAAGGGATCTTTCCGGTATCGGAGTCTATGGCTTTCCACTCTGCCGGATTCATTCCGGTGACGGCTTTGAAATTGCGGCGGAAGGTGGTCATGGAGGAGAATCCCGACGCGTCGGCCACGTCAGCGAGGGGCATCTCCGGGTGCTCACGCATCATGGCTTGGGCATGCCGGACACGGTGCCCGTTGATGAGCTTTGAAAATCCCATTCCGGAGATATTGTTGATTATCGTGCTCACGTAAGTCTTGTTGGTGGCCAAGGCTGAAGCCACATCGGCAATCCGCAGGTCCTTGCGCTTGTATAACTCTTCTTCTTCGATGAGCCGGGAAATCTGCTCCGCCAGCGAAGGATTGCGTCCGGGCTCCGGTTCCGCTTCGCCGGAAGGCTCCGGACGGCTTAGCCTGCGCTTGACCGTGACAACGGTTCCGCACGTGAGTCCGCCCAGAAGCAGTACTCCGGTCATCCATGCCCACCAGGGGAGAGCGGCCTTTGGCAGTGGCTCCGAATGGAAGATAAATGCCTCGCGGCAAGTTGTGAAATTGTCTTCAACGGGTAGATCAGGATATGGGGTATCCGGGTTCCGATTAACGTCCAAGACAAATCATAATTCGATCTTCTTGCCGGATGCAGGTGGATACAATAATGATAATGGATCACACCTTACAGGTATGCAAGCAGGTTATTGGTCAAAGTCGTCGATTACTTCGACGTCACCGTATGAAATAATGGGATATCGCTTCAGATGGGTCAATTCTTTTGAAGTCGTACCACAATCGTCGACTTCTAATTTCAGGTACACTGTACGATTGGTTAAACCAAAGTAATCAATTACTTGAATACGCTAGCATTCCACCCTCCTACAAACCTGTAGGAGGGTGGAATGTTGATTTAGGAGGAATGATTTTGCATATCAGAGATTATTATTTGAATCCCCGTGCCATCCCGGTATCGTACACCGGGCAGAAACAAACTTTGACCAATGAAAAAGCTATGAGCAAGAGCAAACAGAGGAGCAAATACATGTGAAGCCTCTATAAAGGCCATTCGCTTTTCACGTCGCAAATGAGCAACCCTGTCAGAAATCCTCACTGGCAAGACGAGATTCCTAAAAGGGATCAGCGGCAAAGTGGGTGGGGAGATGGTAGATCAGGGCGGGATGTTAAGGTCCAGTACGTTTCCGTCCGAGGAAAGCCCTGCTGGTACTTTGCAGAACCGCTACCATCAGAAGCGAATAAAAGTTGGCCGGCCAAGCAGCCGCAAGAAAGAATACGTAAACGTTTGATTATCAAGGATGACGATTTCGAATTCTTGCGGCTATGCTCGATTTCGGCTGCTGGCGCAAGAACCGAAAACAAAAACATCTGATTATCAACTATTTAAGATTCGACCTTCTGCGGCTGTCTGCCGAAATGGGGAGAAGATCCGCACGGGCAACCGCGGGATGTGGTATGCGAGCGGCTGGTGGCTGGGCTGGTGTTGTGCGCTACCTTGTGCGCTGCCTTGCTGGCATTGTGCGCCGCCTTGCTGGACGCTCGGTCCATGGATACGCCGTCTCGTGGATTGAGCGTCCAAGATTATCATCGCAAAGCCCCATTTCCGGACGCACAATCCACGAGATGAATGAACGATGGACTGAGCGTCCGAC
>DFFY01000019.1:0-715 GCA_002371115.1 Bacteroidales bacterium UBA3764 | reverse complement strand
CATGCGTGTTTGCGCTCGCTGGTTGATTGCGTTTCCGGCGGGACGGGTGTTGAAGGATGCGACGATTTGCGTAAGGGGCAGGAAAGTGGCTAGCGAGTGAGTGCCCGTCTCGTGACGGCGCAGGTTCTGCGAGTGTTAGGCGTCACTTGTGACGACTAAAAGGGAGCTGTTCGCCGTCAAGGGCATGAAGCGAAAAGCGGCATCAGTCGCTAGCGGAGACCGAGCGGGAAAGCCTTGTGCAATAGCCGGTCGTAGCGGCAGGGTTTGGGGCAGAGCCCCAGTAAACACTTAGCCCCTGCCCCTAGTCATGAGGAGCAGCCTTCAACACCCGTCCCAGAGGAAACGAAAACAACGACTGGTGGACAATTCCTGCCCACCCGATTTTGGCGGTGATCCCTTTTTTATGGCCGCTATCGAACTAGTCAGCCATCCTCAAGGAAGCCCTGTTTTGAGGATGGCTGATGTCTTTTCCGCCATCTATCCTCAAAAGAGGCCGTTTTTGAGGACGGAAAGGCCCATTTCGCTGCTAACAGGCCTGTAAAGTGGCCATTATTTTGATGTCTGGAGGGTGGAATGTCGATTTAGGAGGAATGATTTTGCTTATCTGTCAAATTTAAGCGAATTTTACGGGAAAGAATCGATATTCCTATGAGTATTACTTGTTATTATCGTCATCTTTTTCTGGTTTTGGCGGTGGCGTTTGGGACGCTGAACG
>DFFY01000080.1 GCA_002371115.1 Bacteroidales bacterium UBA3764 | reverse complement strand
CCTTGGTGGTGTCGCTCATCCATTCCAGGGCGTCGATGTGCTCGCCCAGGGCGGTGCGCAGGTTTTCCACCAGCGCGGCCATCTTCTTTTTGGAACTCTCCGGGAAGTAACGTTCTACGTACATTTCACCTACGGCTTCTCCCAGCAGGCTGTTGGGTACGTTCATGGCGCGCTTCCAGCGGGGCTGCTGTTCCTGGGCGCCACCCATCTGGTGCGAGTAGAACTCCCACTGGGCGGTGTAGAAATCGTCGCTGAGGGCGCTGGCCTGGCCGCTCACGAACTGGCACAGCAGATAAGACTTGAAGTAGTCCAGCGGCAGGTTCTTGTACAGGTTGTTGAGCCCGTCCAGATAGCTGGGCTGCTCCACAATCACTTTTTCCTGCGGGGCAATGCCGGCGGCGTCGAAGAGCCGGTCCAAGTGGAGGTTGGGCCAGCGGGCCAGCATCTCGTCCGTGGACATGGGATTGTAAATGGCCTGCATGTCGCGGTTTTGCTCACGGCTCCAGAAGATGGGCGCCATCTCGTTTTCAATCACGAGGTCCTGGTCCACGGCGGTGCGGGCGTTCTCCACACCGGCGAGTTCCAGCACTTTTATCAGATAGGCCTTGTAACCTTCGTACAGCTCTTTGTTCTCCGCCTTGAGGTAGTAGTCACGGTCGCCCATGCCCAGGCCGCCCTGGCCTACATAGAGCACTTGCAGGTCGCTGTTGGCAAGGTCTGCCTCTACGCCTATGCCCAGGAGACCGCCTTCGCCGTAGCGGTTCATTTCACCCAGCAGGGACATGAAGTCCTCCTTGGTTTTTACGTTTTGGATTTGGGCCATGTAGGGCAGAATGGGCTTGGCCCCCAGTTCATTGCGGGTGGTGGAGTCCAGGGCCATTTTGTACAGGTCGGAGATTTTCTGGTCCACGGTGCCGGGTTTGGCCTCCAGGGTGGTCATGCTCTCGAAGAGGGCGTTCAGGTTTTCCTGGGTGCGTTCGCGGATGGCGTCAAAGCTGCCGTACCGGGAGAATTCCGGACGGAGCGGGTTTTTCTTCTGCCACCCGCCGGTGGCGTACTGATAGAAGTCCACCTTGGGGCTGGCGGTGGTGTCCAGGTCGGTCAAATCCAGTGCAGGAGCGCCTGTCTTGGGGGCGCAGGCTGCAAAGGCAAGCAGTGACATCATAAGAACAATTCCTTTTTTCATATAATAGCAGTTATAGTTATCACAGTTTGCAAAATTACACAATTATGCGGATATTTGCATGTTTGAATTCGATTTTATGAAAGGAAGAAATATTCTGGCCCGATACAGCATTTCCACATTGGGCCTCCTGATTGTAGCGCTGGGAGTGGGGATGTCCATCAAATCCAACTTAGGCATTTCGCCGCCTTCCTGTCCGCCCACCATTTTCAACCTGGCATGGCCTGCACTTTCCGTGGGAACGTTTACGTGGATTTTGCATCTGGCGTTCATCCTTCTGCAGCTTGTTCTTCTTAGGAAGGACTTCAAACTGAGTTATCTCATGCAGATTCCCGCCGCTTTTGTGTTCGGCTACCTGTGCGACGCCTTCATCTGGCTGTTCAACGCCATTGCGTCCCCGTCCACCGATTATGCCGTGCAAATGCTGCTGTGCCTGGCGTCCGTTCCCATTACGGCCGTGGGCATCAAACTGGAAGTCCTGGGGGAGGGATGGATCCTGGCCGGCGACATGACCACGGCCGTGCTCAGCCGCGTAACCAAAGCGCCGTTCAGCACCGTGAAGGTGGTGTTCGACATCACCCTGGTGGTGCTTACAGCCCTGTTCGCCTGGTTTACTTTCGGGAACCTTACCGGCAACGGCTTTACGGTGGTCATCCGTGAAGGAACGCTTATCCTGGCTTTCCTCACCGGCGTTTGCATGCGCTTCACGGATCCGCTCCTGGATAAACTCTTCGCCCCGATCGTGAAAAAATACATTCACCCGTGATTACTTTCCTGAAAGACTGGATGCTGCCCTGCGCCATCGTGCTGGGCATCGGCTTGTACCTGCTCTACCACTTCGTCCCGGTACTGCATCCGTTCGGGCCCGTCCTGCACCCGCTTGCCTCGGAGGGCCAGCGGCTGGTTATCGCCGTCCTGCTCTTTTTCCAGTTCGTGAAAATATCGCCCCATGACCTCAAACTCAGCCGTTGGCACTTGGGCGCCCTGGCCATCCAGGTGCTCAGTTTTCTGGTGTTGGCAGGGCAGGTCGCCATCACCGAAGGGGAGCTTCGCATGCTGCTGGAATGTGCCATGCTGTGCATGATTTGCCCTACTGCATCGGCAGCGGGCGTTATCACGGACCGCCTGGGCGGCAACCTGGCCGGTACGGTGACCTATCTGGTGCTCATCAATGTGGCCGGTACGTTCCTGATTCCCTTTGTCATTCCGTTGGTGAACCCTTCTGCCACCCTGGGTTTCTGGGCCTATGTGGGCCACATCGCCCTCAAGGTATTTCCGGTTCTTATCCTGCCCGGCCTCGTGGCCTGGCTGGTGCGCTACACTACCCACGGCCTGCAGCGGAAACTCATGCGCTGGGCCTCCAATTCTTTTTATGTATGGGGTGTGGGCCTCACCCTGGCCATGGTGCTGTCCACGCGGGCGCTCCTGCTCAGCGGCCTGGGCCTGTGGGCGGTGGCGGGCATCGTCCTCATATCGGTGCTCTGCTGCTTCGTGCAGTTCTTCGCCGGCCGCCGGATGGGACGGGACAAAATGGACAACCTTACAGCCGGACAGGCACTGGGACAAAAGAATACCGGTTTTCTTATCTGGCTGGGGTACAATTATTTAACGCCTGTAACTTCTGTAGCGGGCGGCCTCTATGCCATTTGGCAGAACCTGTTCAATTCGTGGGAATTGTATCAGAAAGCACACGCAGACGCGCAGCGGAAGGCTGGGTGACGCGGTATAATTCATAGCGCCTCAGAATATTGTTTACGTAGCGCCGGGTCGCATGCCATTGTGGAAGCACTTCTTCCCAACGCCCGGCATTTTTCCCGCATGCTTGGGCATCGTCCCTTAACTGCTGCAGCTTCCCTTCGCCCATATTATAGGCCGATAAGGTGAATTGGAGCGTATCCTGGGCGCTGGCTGCGGGAAACATCTGCTCCAGTTTCCGCAGGTATTGCGTGCCTATCCGGATGTTCTGTTCCGGGTTCAGCAGCGTTTCCTGGCTGTATTGGGCCGACTGGATTTGCATCAGGCCCACGGCGCCGCCGGGGGATATCACCTGGCTGTTGAAACGGGATTCCTGGCAGATGATGGCGGCAACCAGTCGCCAGTCCCAGTCGATACTGTCGGCATAGGTGCGGATGAGGGAATCGTAGGGGCTCAGGGGAGCGGGAAGGCCCGGGACGTCCGCGAAACTTTTTCCCGGAACCAGGTGTTTGTGCACCTTGTAGGGAATCAGGAACAGCACCACCAGCAGCGCAGCGGATATGAGGCGTTTGTGGCGTTTCATCGGACCATGCCGTTAAGGCCGCTTTTCAGGGCGCTGAGTCCGCCGCCACCGCCGCTGTTGCCGCCGGAACCGGCGCGGGCGCTCAGCGTGCGCAGCTTGCCCAGATGCGGATAGAAGGGCCAGGAAACTCCTACCTTAATTACGCGGGAAGTCTGGATGTAGTGATGGGCCGTAAAGTAGTCCTTTCGCTCCATGGGCCAGCCGTTGCCGGCATTTTCCAATTTCAGGAACAGGCAGCACTTCTTCCACTGGGCATTGATGAAGACATCAAATACGGGGCAGTTGCCGTACCGTTCCTTGTTCTGCACGGAGAAGGTGCCCGTGACAGGGTTGTAGGAGGGGGCATACCAGAGCGTGGTATATCGGACATTCGCGCCCAATTGCAGTTGCAGGACTTTTTTGATGTTGAACTGCGCGTACCAGCGCAGGTTCAGGGCCAGGGTGGGGAGGGGCAGGATGTCCTGATTGGAGGAAAGCTGCACCAGCGCCGTGTTGTCCAGGTGGATGGGGCCGAATACAAAATTCTTGGTGAGTCCTGCCGTAAACACGCTCTCCGGGGTGCCGTGCTGCCGCACGATGCCCAGCGTGTCATAAAACACCTGATTGGCCAGCAGGGCATAGCCCATTTCCGCTTTCAGCTGCCACCGGGGGATATCCAGCGTAGCATTGATTTTGGTGGTCGATACCTTTCCAAAGCTGTTTTCCCAGCGGAAGTGGTTGGAATAGAAGTGCTGCTGGTAAAAGTCCGGCGACTTGAGACCGGTCTCGAAATGCGCCTTCAGGGAAATGGGGCTTTGCGGATGCCGGCGGAAGGGGTAGAAATTCAGCGCGGCGTTGGCGTTGATGGAAAAATCGTTCACCTCCTGTCCCGCGAAGGTGTACTGGCCGCTGGCATCCCATTGCAGGTAGCGGCGGAAACGTCCTTCCACGCCGGCATAGGCATAAATGCTGTTCCATTTGTGGCTGGAAGGCTTGAACAGCACTTCGTCCGGGTCCTGCAGGTAGAAGGTCTGGAAACGGTCGCCGATGCCGCCCTCCACTTTTGAGACGATGGCGTCGTTCTTCCACGGCTGCAGGCGCACAAAAATGCGGTTCTCCAGACGCAGGGTACGGAGGGAATCGGCACTCTTGGAAGGATGGATGTTGAAAACGTCGTTGTAGAAGGTGGAAAGGGCGTCCGAGACGTTGTCTGCGTATTTTTTGCTGTAGGTGCTGAACTCCGTGGAAGTGCCCACGAAGCCGGTGGTGCCGTCTGCATTCAGGGAATCGGAGGGTGTCCAGCTGGTGTCGCGGCGATGCCGGAGCTTTTGGATGAAATCAAAGGGAATGCGGTAGCTCTGGTCCAGGAAAACGGTCATTTTCCGGTAGCTGTTGGTGGCTGCGGCCAGGTTCACGTTGATTTCTCGCACATCCACCGTCGTATCCCGGATCCACAGGTTGTCCACCATACCGCCGCTTTCCTGGCGGGAAATCTTGTTGAAGATGAAACCGGCATGGGCGTTGTATTCCTTGCCCAGATAGTTGCCGCTGACAAAGTAGGTGCGGTTGTCGGTTTGCTCGTTCTTGAGGGTACCGGCACCGCCGTAACGTTTCATCTCCAGGGCGATGTTCAGGGACGGCAGAATATTCTGGGTGGTGAAGACGCGGAAATTGTCGGTGCTTAAGGTTTTGCTGCTGAACAGGTTGCCGGAGTATTCCAGCTCCGTGTAGGGCGTCTTGGTGTTGAAGAAGGTGAAATTGTCCGCGTTATAAGTCCAACTTTCCTGGGCCTGGTAGAAGCTGGTGCTCCGCTCTTTGTCGCGGCGGAAGAAGTTGTACTGCTGCACCGCGCTGCCCGGCATGCCCAGCCACGTGGCGCCGGCATCGTCCCGCATGAAGGGGTAATCGTAAAAGTGATAGTTGGCCGTGGTGTCCCACTCGAAGGTTTCAATGCTGTTGTACAGGCGGTTGCGTTTCCAGGTAACCAGACGTTTGAAGTGCATGCTGTCCGGCAGGAAGGGCGTTTCCAGCACACGCGGCGTGTTTTCTATGATGCTGTCCTTGATGTGCTTGAGGCTGTCCTTCGCTTTAAAAATGCTGTCCTGCCTGTGGCGGATAGCAGGGAGCTGGACATTCTCGTAAATCCACCGTTTGCGCTCCGCCTTGCTCATGGACGCCCATTTCTTTTCCCAGGCCAGCTGGGCCTTGAAGGTGGAATCGGCCAGGAAAAGGGAGTCTACACGGGGCCAGATGAGCGAGTCGCCTTCCGCTTTCAGGGAGTCCACTACCAGTTTGTGGGTGTAGCTGTCCTTGGTGGCTACATACCACTGGTACAGGAACGGGTCGGTGACCTTCAGGCTGTCCGGCACTTTCATGGTGTCCCGCGCAAAGACGGTAGGGGTGGTGTCTTCTGGAGCGCCGAAGAGTTCAAAGTCCTCTTCTTGGGCCAGGCTGTCGATGGGGCTTTTGGCCAGGCTGTCCAGCGGTTTGCGGGTGGAGTCCACCTGCACAGTGTCCCGCTTGGCTTCAGGGAACCAGGCATGCAACACCCGGGCGCGGTTCACTTCCACGCCCAGCGTCTGCGCTGCCACCGTTCCGGCTATGGCCATGGGCAGCAGGATATCGGCCCACACTTTTGCCATATCCTGCAAAGATACAAATAATTTGCCATACCCTCTACTTCCTCCCCAGCTTTCTTCCTACTCCTGCATCCCTGTGTGCTGCCATCGTCCCTTTTTTTGGACCCATGACAGCATTTCGGGCGCTTTACTGAAAATCCTCGGCGTAAAAGGAGCCGAGGATTATTAGCAAGGTGCTGTGAGCCAGTCACTTGCTGACCATCGAACGTTGGCAGTAGGCCGGGAAGTGGTCAGCGGCTTTAGCAGGAGGCCATATAGGCCTTCACAAGTTTCCATTTGCCGGCCGCAAGGTCGGCATTTTTGTACAGGAGGTTGAGCATGCCTTCGTCGTAGAAGCGGAGGCCGGCGGTGTCGGAGTCTATCTGCAGGAAATTCTGGCAGCCCTCCATTTCCCGTTCCACTTCCTCGAAGAAGGGTGTGCCCAGCAGTTTGGTGCAGTCCGCATTGTCCTTGCAGGCCTCGAAGGTCATTTTGAGGGGCTGCTGGGTGAGCGGCTGATCCTGGTCATCGACAAGAATGGCGCTGCGGAAGGTTTCCATGTTGATGGCCTTGGTATATTTGACCACCACCATCTTCCGGGCCCATTCGCCCAGGCCGTTGTGGTACGGAGCGTCATAGTCCAGATACTCGTCGATGGCGGCGAACACGTACAGCATGCCCTGGTGCGGCAGCTTGCCTTCCGGGTCCAGCGGGGCAATGTCCTCGCAGTCTATCTGGCACACGAAGGTGAGCGGGTAGTCAAAGGTTTCCCCGTCTTCCGTCACCTGCACGGTGGGATATTCCATATCGGCAGGAAGATCCGGGTCTCCCCACCATTTGGAGCTGCAGAAAAGCTCGGTTTCCGTTTCCTGTAAGTTAATCTTGATGGCCATGGCACAATAGTTTGTGCGAAGATAACCATTTTTTTGTATATTTGTAAATTAAACCATCGTATCACATATGGCAAACTTCAAAGACTATAATCATATTTTGATACAGCTATACTCTCTCTAAATCCGGGTACTCGATTTCTTTTAGGATTTCTTCTTTCGCGTTCAGAAGAAACCACTTCTTGCCTTCTTTTACAAAGATGCGGTCAGGGTTGGCCGATGTGTCAATCCAATCGTAGAATCGTTCAAACAGCGGCTTCCCGTCTTGCTGGACCAATGTGGAATCGGCATGCTGAATGGAATGGGCATACTGGGTAATGATGACATAGTCCCTCGTTGGAGCCAGCCGAAAGGAGCGGGGCGTGAATCCTTTAATGTCAGTTCTTTGGAACGTCCCTGTATCTGGACTCCAGCGCCATAAAGCCAAATGATCACTGTACTTTCCACATACACAATCTCTACTATAATCAGCCCACGACGCAATACTATGCTTCAGAAGCTTTTCCCCTAAAGGATTAATCAGAAAGATTCTTCCCTTTACTGTGTAGGATAGAACGTTTTTCCCCTCCCATTCAAGAGAATCATAGCGCGCTGGCACTACGACCTTTTCCTCTTTATTGATTATGCCGCGCCTCCCTTTCCCATCTTTGAAAATTGCATATCCGTCTGTTGTGAATGGGCCGATGGCAGTATACGTGTGTTCGGAAATCCTATTACCGTTTCTGTCGACATAGAACCAATCTTCGCCATGCCGAGCTGGAATCAGGTCGTAGGTGTAATGAGTGTTATCCACACTGCATGAGGAATAAATAAACATCCCTATCAGTTCGTCATAGGTTTCCGGGAAAAGAACTTCTCCCTTCGGGCCAAGGAAAAGAAAGCCCTTACGACTTACTGCCACGTAATCCCGTCCAAAAGCTTGAATGGAATAGTACTGTGCCGGGATTAAGGTGTTACCCGCCTCGTCGCAGATGCCATATCGGCGCCCTTCGCGAAATGTAAAGGTCTCACGATTGACGCGGGTAATGGTTTTCCCAAGTTTGTCATCAAGGAACACCCTTTCCTCCGCGTCCCAAACACGCTGTCTATTACATTCATCAACGACGTACATATAACGTCCACCCCATCCCGTGATTAACGTGTACTTGGGCTCAAGGATGAAATTCCCGTCAAGGTCGATGACGCCGCTACGGGCCTTTCGGCCAAAGGCGACTCTTGCCATAGCATATTGTGAGTCGAGGCAGTAGATGTGTTGGATTGAAGATGCCATAATTCTTTAGTGTTTGTTTTATGGCACAAAAATAGTCTGCCACCTTGCCAAAAAGTAGCAGACCAAAAAGAAAAATGGATAGATTGTTATTGTTTAAGATCTTTTACCCAGTTCCAGATCTCTGTCCATTCTTTGGGACCATTCTCTTTCTCTTGATATAGTTTCCCGTTATACTTTTTGTTCCTACCATCCATTACGTATTCCATCAAGAAACTACCTTCTAGAGATGATGATTCGGGATAATCTTTCTGGTTAATGCGCTTTTCGTTTTCTTGAAAGCCCACAATTTCATATAAAGGGAATAACTCCAATCGGTTATATTTCTTCAAACATTCCGGTAGTTTAGGATAATCCTTTTCCGTTACGCGCTTTACCATATATCCCATCCATGGATTCTCCTTATCAATTGCATCTTCCTCAATAGGTGTGTCCTTTTTTATCCCCCAATAATAGATTGAATTCTTGTTCGCATGAACAATAAGCTTCGGTTTCATCGATTCTATCTCAACTTGAGTGACTTCCAGCACTGTTCTTCGCAGGTCGGCCAGTTCCTTAAATGCAATTTCAAATAAGGATTGGTCACTCTCTCTGATAGGGAACAAGTCCAAGTATGACATAATATCATCTTTCCAGAGGTGACCAAATTGTTTTGCTTTATTATGCCAGAACCCATTCCGTTTTTCACAAGGGACCAATTGTGCAAACGCGGTACTCTCAATCATCTTCTCGGAATCAAAAGGGAGACCATTATAAGAAGGATTAATACCTGTCAATAAGATTCTTCCTTTAATATCTTTATTCTCACAGGTCCAAAAACCTCTAGCCAACATTGCATAAGCATCTAGACAATTCTCGTTTCGGCATTCCCGCAGTGTCTTGTTCCAAAAATCGGCAGGAAGACAATTAGTGTAGGTCTTATTTCCCATAATTCTTCAGCGTTTTATGTAGTTCTTTTATAATCTCATCTTTATACCACTCCGGCTCCAGGACCTCCAGGGTGGAGCCCCGGCTGAGGATTTCCTGCTTGAGGTCGAAGGTGGGGACCAGCCGATACTGAAAGACCGTGTACCCGGGCGTTACCTCAACCGCAGTCTGCGAGGGGTGAAGAGGCAGGGATTCCAGGTATTTGGCCTGCTCGGCCGATGCCTTGATGACAAGGGTGCTAGGCTGGACATTGTGGCCGATGATGATGCCAAAGTAGTCTGAAAAGAAATCGGCCGCATCAAAGTCCCTGGGGAGTTCGAGAGGCTTCTCGAGGACCTTGATATCGATTACCCTGTCCAGAGAATAAATGCGGAGTTCTTCCTTGCCGATGGTTCGGGCAAGCATATACCAACGTTGGCGGAAGATCTTAAGGCAGTACGGATGCGTCTCAAATGTTGATGGCTCCGGGCGATTAAAACTCTGGTATGTCATCTCAAGAGCCTTGCCGTCGCGCATGGCATTCACGATGACCGTCAGCCATTTGGAAGAGGATGGCACTTTCTCGAAGAGGATCCGGCTGCGCATATCGGCACTCTCATTGAGGAGATTGCTCAGCGACATAGACTCCAGGAGCCAGTTCTGGATATCACCCCCATCCAGGTCATCAGGATTGGCGATATAGTATCCCCGTCCCCGGTCGAAGGCAATCTCAATACCGAATGTGTCCAGAATTGCCTGCCGGTGGTTATGGAAGGTGCGCTCCGGGATATGATTCTCTTTCTCATCATTCAAAGAGGACGATCTCCAATAGTCATCTATCTCCCGCTTGGATAGATAACCGTATCGGCCGATAAGATCTATCAGCCAGACATATCGTTTAAAGTAGTCCTTTGCCATATTTGAATAACTTTGGAGTCTATCCTTACAAATATACAACATGTATTTGTTATTTCCTGCAAAGGAAGCATCTCACCTTGCCAAAAAGCAGCAAGATGGCAAAAAAGCAGCAAAAGACAATCAGTCCGGCCAAAAAGATTTGCAGAGGTCCGAGGGATTGGTTAACTTTGTAAAAACGGAACCGTATATGGTCAGGAAGGACGAAATAATTGTTAAAGACGCGGTCATCAAGACCATGTCCAGGGAGGGGATAGACTATATCTGTATTACCGATATTGCCAAGCAGAAGAACTGGATGGACCCTAATGGGGTTATTGCCAATTGGATGCGGAATCGGAATACTATTGAGTTCCTCGGCATATGGGAAACATTGTACAATCCGTCTTTTAACCCCCTCGAATTCGAGGGGTTTAGAAAGCAGGCGGGGCTGAATGCTTTTACTTTATCTCCGACTCAATGGATTGGAGCCACTGGTGCCATTGGGATCATCTCCCAATCAGGGCGCTATGGAGGAACATATGCTCAAACTGACATAGCATTTGAATTTGCTTCTTGGATTTCCGTGGAGTTCCGTCTATATCTGGTTAAGGAGTTCCAACGGTTGAAAACGGAAGAACAGAAACTCATTGGCTGGACCGCAAAACGTGAGCTTTCCAAGATTAACTATCGGATTCATACAGATGCAATTAAGCAGAATCTGATTCCGGCTGAGGTCTCTGAAAAACAAATGACATTTATTTACGCCAATGAGGCGGATGTGTTGAATGTCGCCATGTTCGGAATGACAGCTAAAGAATGGCGGGATGCAAATCCGGAACTCAAAGGAAACATCCGGGACTATGCAACCATTAATCAGCTCATCTGCCTTTCCAACCTTGAGAATTTGAATGCGGTTTTTATCAATGACGGTATGCCACAGGCGGAAAGACTCCGAAAACTGAACACGATTGCGATTCAGCAGATGTCTGTCCTTGAAGAAAGAGCATCATCTCGAGAATTGTTAAAATAAACCTTAAGACTATTATAACCATCACTGTATCAAAAATGCCTGATTTTAAATACGCACCCATGTTCCAGCTGGGTCCGGACACCACGGAGTATTACAAGATTCCCGGTTCGGAAAAGCTGGTAAAAACTACTCAAATTGGCAACAAAACCCTGCTGGAGGTGTCTCCTGAAGCCCTTACGCTGGTTGCACAGCAGAGCTTCCATGACTGCCAGTTCATGCTGCGCCGTGCGCATAACGAGCAGGTGGCGGCTATCCTCAAGGACCCGGAGGCCTCCGACAATGACAAATACGTGGCCCTGCAGTTCCTGCGCAACGCGGAAACCGCCGTCAAAGGCGTGCTCCCCTTCTGCCAGGATACCGGAACCGCCATCATCCATGGCGAGAAAGGCCAGCATGTATGGACGGACTTCGAGGACGAGGAAGCCCTGAGCCGCGGCGTTTTCAACTGCTACACCCAGGAGAATCTCCGTTACAGCCAGAATGCCCCGCTGGACATGTACAACGAGGTAAACACCAAGTGCAACCTGCCTGCACAGATTGACATCGAGGCCACCCAGGGCAGCGAATACCGCTTTGTCATGGTGGCCAAGGGCGGCGGCA
>DFFY01000079.1:22947-66232 GCA_002371115.1 Bacteroidales bacterium UBA3764 | reverse complement strand
AATTTTTAGTGGACACTAATGAAACGAATTAATGAATTACAAGCGTTTTGACATTGGCATCAACCCCGGCATTACGCTTTGGATCGGGAAACTGGGTGTTGATTTCACTTATCAGAAAGGTTTCCTGTCCATGGCCGGGGATCAGGGAAAAGTTTATGCGCAAAACCTTCTGCTTCGTCTTGCTTACAGATTCTAACATGTCTTTATGAAGAGGATTGTTATACTGGCCCTTGCCGCTTTCCTGCCCTGGGTGGCGGCAGGCCAGTCTTTTTCGGAGATCGGCGCAGTCTATCATCTGGCCAACGATGGCTCCAACCTCGTTATTTCTGGCTTTCAAAACCTGCCTAAGCCCGACGAGGTTATCATCGGCAATGCTTATATCTGGACATTGGAAAACGTTTGTCCACAACTGAAAGAAGGGATTACGGAGACCTCTTTTCAGCAGAAAAGATTCGAATTTGACGTGAAGTTGGAGCACCTGGGCAAGGATATGAAGACTTATGCTTATTCTGCGCATGTGATTATCCGGGCAAAGGACGGGAAACTCAGTTATTTGGTTACCAACCTTCTTCACCAAAACGCTTTTGGGGGAATAGTAAACCGTGCCACACCGCTGCTTAAATATGCGGCAAAAGTGACACCCTCCAACAAAGCTATTTTGGAAGGGGCCGAAGAAGCCGTTTCCACTATGCTCAATAAACTCTTTGACTACATTGTAGAGCGGGAGTCGCTTCCGATTACCCATTGGCCCGATATTTATATATCGCGTCCGGTCGAGGGCATGAATACCGATGAGTGCCTGCTGGCCTTTGGAAAGCCGCTGGTAGTATCCGGAACCGATGAGATTCAATGGATGTACAATAACTCCTTCTTTCTCTTCTTCCGGGACGGTATCGTCACAACCATTCTCAAGTAGCGTACTCTGTTTTTAGTATCCATGTTTTTTTAGTGGGAGAAGCGGCATGTTCGTTTCTCCTTTTGTTTTTTTGTAAAAATTTTTACTTGCGCAATGGTTTGGCGCAAGGCGGCTGTATCTTTGCACCAGAAACTTAAAAGAACAGTACCATGCGCAACACAGATTTCAACATCGACGCCCTCGGAACCATGATTTCTTCCACCACTTCCTTCCAGGCCCTGAAGGACATCATCAGTGACTTGGATCTGGAGTTCGAGCAGGCCGCCAGCCTGTAGTGTGCCGCCGGCAGGTCTTTGTACCTTATTTTGTGAAGATTAGGGTATTTTTACTATCTTTGCGGCCTAATGTACTTTAACTGAACCTGTTGATATGAAAATGAACATTCCCCTGATGGCCACGCTGCTGGGCTTGTCGCTCATTGTGTGCCCCATCCTGTACATCTACGTGGGCCCTGCACTGGATGCGACGCAACTCTCCACCCTCAAAACCCTGGGCATCATCTGTGCCTGCAGCGCGGCCTGGTGCTTCATTCTGGGAGAACTTACCGGCAACAACTCCCAAATGGACAAACTCTGGAGCCTGCTGCCCATTGCCTATACCTGGATTATCGCCATCAACGGCGGCATGCAGCTGCGCCTGGTTGTCATTGCCATCCTGGCCACCCTCTGGGGCTGCCGCCTCACCATGAATTTCGCCCGAAAGGGCGCTTACAAGCTCAAATTCTGGGAGGGAGAGGAAGACTACCGCTGGAGCGTGGTCCGTAGCGGCGCGCCCTTTAATGGCAATCGCCTGGCCTGGGGCGTATTCGACCTTTTCTTCATCTGCATTTACCAGAATGCGCTGGTGCTCATGACCACGTTCCCGGCCCTGGTGAGCATGAACTCCACCGTGCCGTTTGGCTGGGTGGATGCCCTTGCTGCGGTGCTCATGTTCGGCTTCATCCTGTATGAGACCATTGCCGACGAGCAGCAGTGGGCCTTCCAGGCCACCAAATGGAAAATGATCAAGGCCGGTCAGAAGCTGGAAGACCTGCCCGCCCCGTATAACAAGGGCTTCAATACGCACGGCCTCTGGAGTCGCAGCCGCCACCCCAACTACCTGGGTGAGCAGGGCACCTGGTGCGCCCTGTACATCTTCTCCATCGGCGCCGGTGTCGGCATTTTCAACTGGAGCATCATTGGTGCACTCCTGCTCATTGTGCTCTTCTTGGGCAGTTCCGCCCTGGCGGAGGAAATCAGTTCAGGCAAGTATCCGGAATATGCCAGGTACTGCCAGTCGGTGCCCCGGTTCTTTCCCGGAAAGAAATACAACGGATAAAAAAAGCGGGTTCAAACCCGCTTTTTAACTTATTTGGCCGTTATTACATATTCCGTGGAGATGCCTCCAAATTCTTCCAGCACCATCCGCTTGAGCTGGCCATTTTTCTTGTAGTCCAGTTCCATGCCGGAATAGCCTTTGGGCATGGCCCTGCGCACCTTGATGACCACATGCTTGCCGCCGTCCTTGTTGTCCGACACGGTGCAGTCTGCCTTCAGCTCCTCCGCAATGGTTTCATATTTTCCGGCGAGGCCGTAGATGATGGCATTGCTTTCCGCTTTGATGGATTTGTTGTTCTCCCGGTTCACATCCAGCGCCACGCCCCGCAGGTCCATGCGCAGGTAGGGACCGTCAATGATGAAATAATCGCCGTCCGGTTTGGTATAGAGCATGGCCAGCTGATCGGGGGCGGTAAAGGTGATGGTGCCCTCGCTCTTGATGACACGGCCGGAAACTTTCAGTGTTTTTGCCTGGGTAAAAGTGCCTTCCAGGTTTTGTGCTCCTGCGGCGATACCGCAGAGAAGCAACGCAAATGTAAGGATTTTCTTCATAGCGGAGCATTTCGCTGCAAAAACAATGCCCGCGCAGTTTTGCCATTTTGTCAGTTTTCCTTTCCGGGCGCGATTGTTGATAAGGGGAAATTGATTATTTTTGTATCCATGCAATTGAAAGTTACCGAAGACCTCAACTTGGTCATCAAATATGCGCGGGAGGAAGCCATGCGCACCGGCAGTTACGGCATTGGCCCGGACCATTTGTTCCTGGGCATCATCCGGCATGAGGAAAATGCAGCGTTCAAGGCGCTGCAAAACCTGGGGATAGAGCCGGCAGATCTCAAAACCTTTGTGGACCAGCGCATCTTTACCAACGAAACCATTCCGTACGAGCAAATCGAGAATATCAGTTTCTCGCGCCAGGCGCAGAATGTGCTCAGCATCACCGTCATGGAAGCCACCCGGCTCAAGAGCCCGGCTGCAGCGCCCCAGCATCTGCTGTTAGCGCTGTGCCGTACCACGGAAAGTTACGGGCAGGTGTACCTGCGCTCGCACGGTATCGACTATGGCCGGCTGCTGGCCTATATGGAGGACGAAGGACTCCTGCAGCCGCTGCAGCAGGAGGGGAAAGAAATGCCCAAACAGCCCTCCCAGGGCCCGGACGAGGAGCCCGCGGACGCGGAAGAGAAGAAGCTGGACATTGAGGAGTTCGCCTATGACCTTACCCGGGCCGCCCGTGAAGGAAAACTGGACCCGGTGGTGGGCCGCGACACGGAAATTGCCCGCGTCATCGAGATTCTGGGCCGACGGAAAAAGAACAATCCCATGCTCATCGGCGAACCCGGCGTGGGCAAGAGCGCCATCGTGGAAGGCATCGCGCAGCGCATCGCCACCGGCAACATCTCCGCCGCGCTGGCCAAGAAACGCATCCTGTCCCTGGACATCGCGTCCGTGGTGGCCGGCACCAAATACCGTGGCGATTTTGAAAAACGCCTCAAGAGCATCATCAAGGAAGCTTCGGAGAATCCGGACCTCATCTTATTCATTGACGAGTTCCACACCATCGTGGGTGCCGGCGGCGCTTCCGGCAGCCTGGACGCGGCCAATATGCTCAAACCTGCGCTCGCGCGCGGGGAGTTTCAGTGCATCGGCGCCACCACCATGGACGAATTCACCAAGATTGTGGAGAAAGACGGCGCCCTGGACCGCCGTTTCCAGAAGATTGTGGTGGAATCCACGGACGTTCCGCAGTCCATCGCCATCCTGCAGCAACTGAGGCCCAAGTACGAGGAATTCCACGGTATCACTTATACGGACGAGGCCGTGGAGGCCGCCGTACGCCTGACGGACCGCTACATCACGGACAAGTCGCTGCCGGACAAGGCCATTGACGCACTGGACGAAGCCGGCTCCATGGTGCGCCTGTCGCTGGCCAAGAAAAAGGGCCGTGGCAATGTGGTGGAGGCGGAAGACATTGCTTCCGTGGTGTCCAAGATGACGGGCATTCCGGTGAACAAGGTGGCCGAGAGCGAAGGCAACCGCCTGGTGAAAATGCGCGAACGCCTCAAACAGCGCATCATCGGCCAGGACGAGGCTGTGGAAAAGGTGGTGCGCGCCATCCAGCGCAACCGCGCCGGCCTCAAGGATCCACACCGCCCCATCGGCACGTTCCTGTTCTTTGGTCCTACAGGTGTAGGTAAAACGCAGCTGGCCCGTTCGCTGGCGGAGTATCTGTTTGACAGCGAGGACAACCTGGTGCGCATCGACATGAGCGAGTATATGGAAAAATTCAGCGTGTCGCGGCTTATCGGCGCGCCTCCGGGCTACGTGGGCTATGAAGAAGGCGGCCAGTTGAGCGAGCGCGTGCGTCGCAAACCCTATTGCGTGGTGCTGCTGGACGAGATTGAAAAGGCGCACCCGGACATCTTCAACCTGCTTTTGCAGGTGATGGACGAAGGCCGCCTGACGGACAGCAACGGCCGCACCGTGGATTTCAAGAACACCATTGTCATCATGACATCCAATGTGGGCAGCCGTGAAATGGAAGAATATGGCAACGGGATTGGCTTTGCCACGGCGGGGAAGAATGTGGAGATGGACCGGCGGTCCGTGGTGGAAAAAGCGGTAAAGAAGGCGTTCCCGCCAGAATTCATCAATCGCGTGGACGACCAGGTGTACTTCAACTCCCTCACCAAGGAGTCCATCGAATCCATCATCGACATTGAACTCAAGGACCTGCGCGCCCGGGCGTTGGAAGCCGGTTACAAGCTCACCATCACGCCTTCCGCCAAGCGCTTTATTGCCGATGCCGGCTATGACCCCGCCTACGGTGCACGTCCGCTCAAGCGGGCGGTGATGCGCTATGTGGAGGACCCGGTGTCCGAGTTCATCATTGGCGACCGCATCCTGGTGTCCAAGCAGAAAGGCGGCGGCACGGTGCGCACCCTCCGCGTGGGCCTGTCCCCGGACAAGGAATCCACCGTAGTGGACCTGAAGACGGAGTAAGGGCGGGCCGGCGGTGCATTACAGGCTGGCGGCCTGCTCGAACTCCAGATCCAAGTCACGGATAATGTCCTTCAGGGCCTGGAAGGAAGTGGTGGAAGAAATCATGTTTCCGAGGGCGTCGATGTTGAAATCTGTGTTGCGCATGGTACTGTTCTTTTAAGTTTCTGGTGCAAAGATACAGTCACCTTGCGCCAAACCATTGCGCAAGCAAAAATTTTTACATACTGCCTCTCTTGGGAGGGATGTCAAAGGTTGGTGACTCGTTTGCAAAAGGTTGGTTTTTAGGACGCCAACCTTTTGCAGTCAATTGGCCATACAGTGCACTCAGGTGCATTCTATGTGTTAAAGGTTGGCGGCCCAAAAACCAACCTTTGACAAAAACATGACCAAGCTTTTGCGCCCACTAACACAACTTGTTATGCTTACACGAAAATTCTTTTCCGGACAGTGGACACAGCACGTCGTGGAACTAATTGATTTATAAACAATGCCTTACGGGAAATGACTTGGTTCAGCGGAGACAAGTCTTTTCTTGTTATATGCTTATTATCAAGCACTTACCTCCACGGGGCGTTGCTCAACATGCCGGGCTACAAATACAGCGCGTGGGTGTTCTTGATTTCGTCCATCACGAAGGAGGAGAGGATGGAGCCGATGGCGCTGATGTTGCCCAGGGTTTTGAGGGTGGAGAGTTGCGCCGCATCCAGTGCAGGGCCCACGTAGATGTACAGGATGGGACACACAATGAGCGACAAGCCCAGCAGCGTGGCCATCAGGGGAATGTTCATTTTCATATCAACAGGTTCAGTTAAAGTACATTAGGTCGCAAAGATAGTTAAAAATACCCTCATCTTCACAAAATAAGGTACAAAGACCTGCCGGAAGGCTCACCAGAGCGAGCTGGATGAACTTTCCGCCGCGTCCTGCAGGTTCTTGGGCACGTTGGTGAAGAAGTCCCAGCCGGCGCGCTGCTCAATGGCGTCAATACTGGTGAGGCCCTGCGAGTATTTGCCGCTGTGTGCCTCGTTGGTGAACAGATAGGCGCAGCCCTTGGCGGCTGTCATGGCGCCGGAGCTGTTGAAGCTACACTTCATCAGGAGTTTGTAGAAGTGGCTGGGGCAGGGGACTCCGCCCTGGGTATTGTCGCTATCATACAGGATACCTACCACCACATACAGGGTATCCCTGCCGGAAGGCGCATTGGATTTTACGTCCTGTTCCAGGGAGTTCCACACGCCGTCGTTGAAGGAGGTCTGGAATTGCAGAGCCTGGTTGGTGTAATAGAAGGTTTGCTTGTTGGCGTCTCCCGTGGTTTGCCGATAATTGGAGGCCACAAAGTGCCCGCGGCTGTATCCGTTGGTGGAAGAACATTGCTGCCAGGAGGAAGGGATACCCGGGTCCTCGTGCCAGCTGCCCGTACGGCCCACGCCGTTGTCCGGGTAGGCATCGTCCTGCATCACAAAGGCACTCCAGAGCGGGGCCTTCTTGGTGCGGTCCACCAGACAGGTGTAGTTCCGGTACTGCTTTCCGTTATAGGAATACGTATGCGTAATGATTTTCTGGTCGTTGTTGTTGGTGTCGTACTGATACCAACGGGTGCTTCCATAGGTCTCCGTGCCGGAATTGGTGCACTTGTCCGTATTCTTCAGGTTTACGGCCGGAATCTCGTATCCGTTCAGGTACTGAAGGCCTGCAGAGGCACCGCCGGCCTGCGTGATGAAGCTTTTTACGTCGCTGAACACATCCATGTACTGTTGGGCGGCATCGTCCCAGACCGTTACGTAAGCCTTATAATAATAGGTGGTGGCGGGTTCCAGGGAGGAGAGCTTGACTGTAAAGTAGCCGCTGGTGGCGGAGGCGCTGTTGAGCGCAGCCTGCTGGTTAAGCGTACTGGCCGATGTCCCGTAATACACGCCGCGGTCGTACACGCCGCTGGACGGAGCATCCGTATAGTTGCACACGATATTGGCCGTTGTGGAAGTGACGGAAGTGGCATCTGCCGCAAAAACCTTGGTGGCGGGAACCTCCGGCTGCTCAGGCGTGTCAGGCGTGTCCGGCGTATCGGGTGTATCCGGTGTGTCGGGAGTCTCTGGCGTTTGGGGTGTGCTCGGAGTCTGCGGCTGTTGTATGCCCGACGGAATGGCGGGTTTTACGGGCTGTGTACCGGGCGTGCAGGCCAAAAAGCTGAGCATGCAGCCCAGAAGAAAACATTTTTTCATGGTTAATAACGGTTCAGGGGCTTAGCGGAAGTCATGTCGTGGACCTGGCGCTTGACCTCGTCCAGCACCAGTTTATGGGCGATGCGTTCTGCCGTCTGGGCCTCCGTGGGCTCCTTGGCGGTAAGGGCGGCAAAATGTTTGTTGGCCGACTCCAGCACCTGGTCAATCAGCTCCACAATCTCCAGCATGTCCTTCTCCTCGAAGCCGCGGGAGGTGATGGCCGGCGTGCCAATGCGCAGGCCGCTGGTGGCGAAGGCGCTGCGGCTGTCAAAAGGCACCATGTTCTTGTTGACGGTAATGTCGGCCCGGACCAGTTCTTTCTCCGCCACACGCCCCGTCAAATCCGGGAATTTGGTGCGTAAGTCAATGAGCATAAGGTGGTTGTCCGTTCCTCCGGAGATAATCTTATAGCCTTTGCCGATAAACGCCCGGCACATGGCGGCGGCGTTGGCCACCACCTGCTTCTGGTACTGCTTGTATTCCGGCTGGGCGGCCTCCCAGAAGGCCACGGCCTTGGCGGCAATCACATGCTCCAGCGGACCGCCCTGGATGCCCGGGAAAACGGCGGAATTCAGGATGGCGCTCATCTTCTTCACTTCGCCCTTGGGTGTGGTGAGGCCCCACGGGTTGTCAAAGTCCTTGCCCATGAGGATGATACCGCCACGCGGGCCGCGCAGTGTTTTGTGCGTGGTGGACGTGACGATGTGGGCATATTTCACCGGATTCTTCAGCAGACCGGCGGCGATGAGGCCGGCGGTATGGGCCATGTCAATCCACAGGATGGCGCCCACCTTGTCTGCGATGGCACGCATGCGCTCATAATCCCATTCGCGGGAGTAGGCCGATGCCCCGCCGATGATGAGCTTGGGCTTGCATTCCAGGGCCTTGCGCTCCATTTCATTGTAGTCGATACGTCCCGTTTCCGGATTCAGCCCGTACGCAACGGGATGATACAGGATGCCGGAAGCGTTGACGGGGGAGCCGTGCGTGAGGTGGCCGCCCATGGAGAGGTCCAGGCCCATGAAGGTATCCCCAGGTTTGAGGATGGCCATGGTGACGGCCATGTTGGCCTGGGCGCCGGAGTGCGGCTGCACATTGGCATATTCTGCGTCATACAGGGCGCAAAGGCGGTCGATGGCCAGTTGCTCGATCTGGTCCACCACCTCGCACCCGCCATAATAGCGTTTGCCGGGGTAGCCCTCTGCATATTTGTTGGTGCATACGGAGCCCATGGCTTCCAACACCTGCTCTGATACGTAGTTTTCCGAGGCAATGAGCTCCAGACCGGCGCTCTGGCGCTCCTGCTCCTTCTTGATCAAGTCAAAAACTTGTAAATCTCTTTTCATTCTGCTCGAATATTTTTTGGGGTTCTACAAATATAACGCTTTTTCGCGGAAAAACTATCGCTATCCCTTCCTGTCTTTCTTAATCCACTCCCGGGGTGTACAACCCATAAACTGCTTGAAGGCGGCGGTAAAATAGGAGGGCGTGGAGAAGCCCACCCGATACGAAATCTCGGCCACGTTGTATTTGTCTTCCTTCAGCAGGCGGCAGGCCTCGTTGAAGCGCACCGTCTTGACGAAATCCAGGGGAGAGACGCCGAACAAAGCTTTGATCCGGAGATTCAGGTTGGAACGGCTCATCAGCATAGCCGTGGCGAAATCGTCGATGGAGAAATCGGGGTTGTCGATATTATTCTTGGCCACCTTCATCGCCTGGCGCATAAAATCCTCGTCCGAATCGTTGAAGTTCCGGGGCACGCCGGCTTCTTGGCCGCCGGCCCTGTTGGCGCCGATACTCACGAACTCCAGCGACAGTTCCCGCAGCAGGTCGCTGTGCGCCTTGGCCATCCTGGCTTTGTACTCCGTGTCTTTGCGGTTCAGTTGCCAAACAAAAAGGACGATCATCAGGCAAACCAGCAGCAGGACTGCACCTGTCCTGGCGGCGTAGGTCATATACCAGGGAGCCCGGAGGCGGACGGACAGCATCGCCTCTCCGTCGCTGCTCACGCCTGCGCTGTTGCTGTATCGGAGCCGGAAGGTGTACTCTCCGGGGCGGAGGGAGTGATAAACCGCCCTGCGGTCTTTTCCGGAGGGAATCCAGTCGGCGTCGGCCCCTTCCAGCATATGGTAGAACCGGCCGTTGTCTCCGGAGATGTAGTCGGGGCAGGAAAACAGGAAGGCAATGTCCCGTTCGGTCGGCTTCAGGACAATCCTGTCTTCCGTGATGCTTCTGCGGACGCCGTTGATTTCGATGCTGGAAATCATGGGAGGGACCATCTCGCTGTGCATCGTGACGGCAAGCGGGTCGAAGGAAATAATCCCGTGCAGGCTGCCGAAATAGATTCTCCCGTCCCGTTTCCTGCAGTGCGCATAGGGCGTGAAACGGTTGTCCAGCAGGCCGTCGGCGGTGGTGAAAGTCCAGGTGCTGCCGTCGGACGGGTCCAGGCGGCAGAGGCCGTCGTCGGTGCTGATCCACAGGACGCCGGCAGAATCCTGCTCAATGCCGTGGACGACGTGATCCGGAAGCCCGTCCTTCTCCGTGAACTGATCTATGGTGCCGGTAACAGGATCATAGACATAGACTCCGCTGTTGGAACTCATCCAGATTCTGCCGGAAGTGTCTTCCAGGAAGGAGTCGACATATTGGATGGAGGACAGGAGATCCGGCAAGGCAAGCACCTTCCCCGTCTTGGTCTCCAGGGCCGTAACCCCGTATTTTTTCCCAATCCACAGGGTTTCCCGGGAATCCAGCTTCATCGATTTGACATTGGAGACGTCCTCCGTAATGAATATCTTGGAAAAATGGCCGTCTTTCTCGTTGTATTCCCACAGGCCGTCGCTGCCGCCCGCATAAAACCCACCGCGGAGATTGTCCACGATGGCGTAGCATCCGTATCCGCTGTGCGGCCCGCCCGCTCCCAGAGGCTTCAGGCTTTTGCGGCGGCTGTCCAGCAGCAGGATCTCGGAGCGGTCGGCCCCTACATATAGTTTCCCCGTGCGCGGGCTTTTGTAGATGCATTTCACGTCTACGGGATTGTCGCCTTCGCTGCCGATGTGCTCGAATCTTCCGTCCGGGAGCAGGTGATTGAGCCCGCCCGAGTTGGTGCCTATCCACAGGGACCCGTCGGCGTCTTCGACGATGTCGCTGATCACGTTCCCCGATAGCTCGTTCGTCCCGGGTTTGGAAGCGATGCTCTGGAACTGGGAAGAGTTGGGCGTATAATAACACACGCCTCCATAATAGGTGCCTAGCCACATCGTACCCTGCCTGTCCATAAAGATGTCACAGATACTGTCGTGCGAGATGCTGTCGGGCTTGTAATACTCGTAGTGGAAGACCCGGAATTTGCCGTCTTCCAGGATTTTGAGCCCGTTTTTCGTCCCCACCCACAGAAGGCCGTTCCTGTCCAGGCACAGGCATTTTACGTAGTCGGTACTTCTTGTCCCCACTTTGCGCGGTGTGCCGGATATCTCCCACAGGCCGTCTCCCTCGGTCCCCGCCCACAGACGGTCTCCGTCGCGGAGGATGCAGTTGACCCGGCAGCCGATGTGGGCGACGACCTGGAGCCGGCGCAGCTGCTGGATGGCGGAATAGACGGTGCCGTCGGCCGTGCCGATATAGATGGTCCCGTTTTCGTCATACAGGGCGGAGACTTCTTTGGTAAGCAATTCTTCGGGGATCCCCTCCCGGGAGAATCCCTTCTTGACATAGTCGAACAGCCACAGCTGACGTCCGGCGATGAGCAGGTAGGTTTGCCCCGTCATCCGTACCAGGCCGGTGAGGGACCCGCCCGGGCTGGGGAAACTGGAAAAGGACTGGCTGCCGGTGTCAAAGACGGACAGGCCGTTGATGTGAGCCGCCCAGACAGAGCCGTTCGAATTGCAGAGCAGCCTGTAAATATGGCTGTCGGGATCGCTCGCTTCTGGAAGGGCGCTGTACTTGAAATGGGAAAAGCGTTTCCCGTCATACTGGGTGAGCCCGTCTATCCCTCCGTACCACATATTTCCGGATGCGTCCTGGCAGATTGTCGCCACGTTGAGGCCGGTATCCTCGAGGGGGAGAGCCCGGAAGGAGAGAGTTCCTGCAAGCAGGATAGATATAAGGAAAATACTCATATTATCCGTGTTTTCTGCAAAATTAACATTTTGTTCGAAATTATTATTAAAGTTTTTGCTTATTGGACATTTTTAATATTCTTTTACAATAATTTATGGGCTTGGGTCGGGAGATAAGACTAACTTTGTCCTGAAAAAACTATAACCAATCCTTATGCGCCCCGTTTTTCGCTCCATATTCATTCTTTCGGCACTTTTTATCGCCGCTTCCTGCAGTCCCCGCCTCACGGTGATGAGCTTCAACGTAAGGCAGAGCCACGCCAAGGAGGCTAACCCTAACGACAGCTGGTCAAACCGGAAGGAAGCCTGCCTGGAGATGCTCAAGACCCGCAAGCCGGATCTGGTGGGTTTCCAGGAGGCGCAGTTCAAGGGCCAGTGGTCCTTCTTCCGCGATACCCTTGCCGCAGAATACGGCAGCGTAGGCATCGGCCGCGACAACGGCGTGGACAAAGGGGAGACTTCCGGTTTCCTGTACAAGCGAAGCGTCTTCACGCTTCTCGACAGCGGCACTTTCTGGGTGTCCGAAACGCCGGACTTCCCCTCGACTTCCTTCGACGAGAAGTATAACCGCTCCCTCACCTGGGGGCTCTTCAAGGTCAACAGTACGGGGAAGCGGTTCTTCTATTTCAATACCCACCTTGGCCTTACCTGGACGTCCCAGGTAAAAGGTGTCGAGATGATAATGGGGAAGATGAAGGAGATTAATCCGGAGGGGCTTCCACTCATTTTCAGCGGGGATCTCAATACGGATATTTCCAGCAAGGCATTCGACGGTTTAAAGCAGATTATGCTCAATTCCGCCGATGTCGCTCCGGTCACGGACCGCGTTCCCACGTATAATGCCTGGGGGAACAAGAACAAGGAGCGCATCATCGACTTTATCTGGATTACTCCGGACATCAAGTGCCTGGAGTATCGTACCGATACCGCTCCGTATGGCGGGCACACTCTCATTTCCGATCATTATCCTATTTCCTGTATCCTCCGTATCCAATGAAACGTTTCCTGACATTCCTTCTTCTGCTTGTCCTTCCCGCCGTCACGGCCTGTGATAACGGGAACAAGGGCGGCCAGGACCCTGCGGTTCGCGACGCCATCTTCTTCGGAGACTCCATCACCGCCAACTGGGTCAAGGATGGAAAGGGCCATCCGGAGTTTTTCTCTGCCAACAATTTCCTTTGCCTGGGCTTTTCGGGCAAGACCACGGCCTATATGAAAACCCTCATCAAGGGGATAACGGACAAACATCCCCGGCAGCTCGTGATCCTTGGCGGCATCAACGACATCGCTATGAACGACGGTGTCTATGTGAGCATCGAGGAAACGCGGGACAATATTGCCTATATGGCTTCGGAGGCCACGAAGGCAGGAATCAAGGTGGTCATCTGCTCGGTTACGCCCAGCAAGAACTTCTACTGGGCCCCGTCCGTCCATCCGGAGCAGACGATCGTAGACCTGAACGTCCTTCTCAAGGCCCTGGCCGATGAGAAGGGATATCCCTATGCCGATTATCATTCCGCCTTGGCCGATGCCGGGAACGGGCTTCCGTCGCAGTATACCAGTGACGGATGTCATCCCAACCAGGAGGGATATACCGTGATGGAGGGAATTATCCTTCCGATTTTGAAATCTAACCAGTAAAACGATATGCGTAAAACTATTTACTTTTTGTTTGCGATGCTTGTCCTTGCGGGATGTCACAAGGAGGAGCCGAAGAACAACCACCCCAACCTGTCTCCAGGGCAGTTGAAGGTGATGACTTTCAATATCCGCGGAACCACAACCGAGGACGACGCCCATAACAACTGGGGAATGCGTGCCGGTGCCTGCCGGGATATGGTCATTGACCAGCAGCCCTCCCTTGTCGGTATCCAGGAGGCGGTCGCGACTGAATGGAAGTATATGTCCGGAACGCTTGCCGAATACGGGTATGTCGGCATCACCGATGAGGACATCTATAATTCGATCCTCTATCGCCCCGATGTGCTCGAGGTGCTGTCGGACGGTGTTTTCTGGCTTTCCGACACGCCGGATAAATCTTCGATGAGCTGGGACGGCTATGTCCGCTATGTGCACTGGGCCGTGATGAAGATTCTCTCTTCCGGGCAGGAATTCTTTTATATGAATACTCACCTGGGCCTCACGGCGGCATCCCGCCGCAGTGCTATGACCTTGATTCAGAAGCGCATCAAGTTACTCAACACGGATAATCTTCCTGTCGTCCTGATGGCCGACTTCAACACGCACGGAACTGACGCTGTGTTTGACGGCATCCGGGAAACGATGAACCTTACCCGTGAGGTGGCGCCCATCACCGATGACGTGAAGACTTATAATGCCTGGGGCAATGAGGCTAAGGCCTATCAATGCGACCATATCTGGATTACGAACACGGTCGAATGCTCCGAGTACAAGACCGTTACCCAGTGGTATGACGGTCATAAATACGTCTCCGACCACTACCCTGTTTATTCAATCATTCAATTCTAACCTTCGCTCTTATGCTCAGAAAACTATTTTTAATCAGCCTGTCCATTCTCCTGCCCATCGCGGCGCTGGCTCAGGGGGCAAGAGTGGTCAAAGGAGTTGTATCGGATGAAAACGGCGAACCTCTTCCGGGTGTAGTCGTCCTGGTTTCCGGCACTACGACCGGCATCACCACCGACTTTACCGGCAGTTACTCCATTAATGTGCCCAATGGAAAGACTCTGGATTTTTCCTGCATCGGATATGCTTCGCAGACCATCGACCCCGGTAAGCTCTCCGTTTTGAACGTGACGCTCAAGGAGGACTTCTTGCTGCTGGAGGAAACCGTCGTCGTGGGTTATGGTACCCAGCGCAAGGTAGACCTGACGGGTGCGGTAGACCAGATTACCAGCGACGTCTTCGTCGCGCGTCCCAACGCAAATGTCACCCAGATGCTCGAGGGTGCGGTGCCTAACCTGAACATTACCCTCGCCGACGGTAAACCCATCCGTACGGCCGATTTCAACATTCGCGGTGTCACCTCCATCGGCCAGGGCGGCAGTGCGCTCATCCTTGTCGATGGTGTGGAAGGGGACCCTTCTATGTTAAACCCGAACGACATTGCCTCCGTCTCGGTCCTCAAGGATGCGGCGTCGGCGGCCATCTACGGTTCGCGCGCCCCGTACGGCGTGGTACTGATAACCACCAAGAACGCCCAGAAGGGACGTACCGTGGTTACCTATTCCAACAACCTCACTTTTTCCTCCCCGGTCGTAAAACCGGACTATGTCACCGACGGACTCACGTGGGCGACGATGATGTGCGAAGGGTGGTTCAATTACAATGGGAACCTCCCTACACATATGAACCTTATTATGCCGTTCTCCCTGAACTGGCTTAACGAGTACCGTCTTCGCCACGACACGGGCAATACGGGAACAGTCGTGAGCGACGGCTCCTGGCGTGTCGACGCCGGGGACTATGCTTACTTCCCCGAGGGCACCGACTGGTTCGGCATCCTCTATAAGGACAACTCCTTTGGGCAGACGCACAATCTTTCTTTGTCCGGATCTTCCCAGAAGTTCGACTATTATATTTCCGGCCGCATTTACAATTATTCCGGACTGTACAATTCGGAAACCAACACCGACAACTGTTTCACGGAGAATATGCGCGTAAAAGTGGGTTATCAGGCATATCCCTGGCTCAAGATCACCAACAACTTTGAGCAGGGACACCGCAAGTACAACAACCCCATCGTCGCCAGCGGCTCGGCCGGTAACATCTGGGCCAACATCAATTCCCAGGCACCGGTCTGTATGCCTTTCTACAATCCGGACGGAACGATGACGGCGGCTGCGGCCAACACCGTAGGAGGATTCCTGTACGGATCCAGCACCAACGTCTACGAAAACGACTATGTCAAGAATACGGTCGGGCTCAACGCCTCGTTCCTGGATAATGCCCTCACGGTGAACGCCGACGCCACTTACAAGTGGACCAATTCCAACGGCTACACCCGTAAATACCCGGATGCCTATTCTCCCAGGCCCGGCGTTATGGAAACCAAGTCCGGCATCGTCTCTTCCTTCACCGAAGACCGCGATATCGTCAAGTATTTTTCGCTGAACGCTTACGCGGACTACACGAAGAAATTAAAGAAACATTATTTCAAGGCTATGCTCGGTTACAATTACGAGCAGAGGACTCGTGACAAGCTCCACGTTTACAATACCGACCTTCTTTCCGAGACGGTGGACAACATTAACCTGACCCAGGGCTCCACCGATAAGAAGATTACCGGAACTTGGGCCAAGTGGCGTACCGTAGGTATTTTCTCCCGCATCAATTACAGCTTTGACGACAGGTATCTTTTCCAATTCAACGGACGTTACGACGGATCGTCCAAATTCCCGTCCCGTTCCCGTTGGGCCTTCTTCCCTTCCGTTTCGCTGGGCTGGCGCCTGAGCGAGGAACCGTTTATGAAGAACAATGTAAGCAAGAAGGCCGTTTCGAACATCAAGGCTCGTCTCTCCTATGGATCGCTGGGCAACAGCAATATCAGCGAGTACTACTATGACGAAACCTTCGGCTTCGGCACCAGCCGCCTGCTCAACGGAGTCAAATACCGTCAGACGTCGGCTCCGGATCCCATCCCGGACAACCTTACCTGGGAGAAGTCGCAAACGATCGACGTGGGTCTCGACCTGGGTTTTCTTGAAGACCGCCTCTCCCTTACCGCCGACTGGTACACCAGAAAGACAGATGATATGTTTTCTGTAGGCCCTACCATCCAGGCCGTCTACGGAGCCGATGCCCCCGAAGGGAACTATGCCTCCCTCACTACCCGAGGATGTGAGGTGACCGTAATATGGAAAGACCGGTTTAGACTGGCGTCAAAACCGTTTGATTACAGCATCAAAGCCACTTTCGCAGACAATGTCTCGAAAATCGACAAGTATAACAACGAAACCGGCTACATCGGGGGCCGTAACATTCCGGAATACTATCCCGGAATGGTAATCGGCGAACTTTGGGGATTCGTCTGCAACGGACTCTGGCAGGATCAGGCCGATATCGACGTCGCAGAAGCCCTGGCAAGGGCTGCCGGCGCGGAGCGTTATGATATCATCAACCAGTTCTCCAAGGATTACTCCATCCACCCCGGAGACCCCAAGATCGAGGACCTGGACGGCAACGGTTACATCGACCGTGGAGACCAGACGCTTTCCAACCCCGGAGACCGTAAGATTATCGGTAATTCCAGCCCCCGGTATATGTACAGCTTCACCTTCAGTTTTGACTGGAACAACTTCTATGCTTCCATCTTCTTCCAGGGAGTGGGCAAGCAGGACTTCATTACGGAGGGAGACAGCGGTATGATCTGGGGCCAGTACAACCGCGCTTACAACCAGATTCCCAAATGGGTTCTGGGCAACTACTGGACCGAGGAGAATCGCGATGCCTGGCTGCCGCGTTACGCTTCGGGAGCCAACCCCCTGGCCGGCACCAGCCGCCGAGGAAACACCCGGTATATGCTGGACGTCTCGTACATCCGTCTCAAGAACGTTCAGTTCGGTTATAATCTTCCGGAGAAGTGGATCAAGCCGCTCCATCTTTCAAAGGTGAGCGTGTTCTTCTCCGGTGAAAATCTCTGGGACTGGTCGCCTATGTACAAGTACATCAAAGGCACCGTCGATGTGCTGGCCCTGGGCCAGGATCCGGAGAACCACGATACCACCGCCGGCACAGGCGGATGCTACCCTGTCCTGAAATCTTACAGTTTCGGCATTAACCTTACATTCTAAGAGAGAGCACTATGAAACTGAATTATATTAAAACTATCGTTTTATTGTCCGTCGGCGTCGTGTGCCTGTCGGCTTGCAATCTTACGGAAACTCAGAGGTCTTCGGCCGACGCCGCGCTCATCTTTGGGTCCGAGACCGGCCTCAACCTGTACTGCAACTCTTTCTACGCCTACTTCCCGAACGGAACAGCGGTCCACCATCAGGATGAGACGCTGTGCGACTATATGGCCAAGACCGAGCTCAGCGATTTTGAGCAGGGAGCCCTTGTTCCTGAAACGCAGGGTTCCTGGGGATGGGATAAAATTCGCAGCGTCAACTATTTCCTGGATCACAACAATTATCAGTCGGTCCCCGAGGTCATTCGGAACAACTACAACGGCATCGCCCGTTTCTTCCGGGCCTGGCTGTATTTTGACAAGTTATACTGGTACGGTGGCGTTCCGTGGATAGACCACGTCCTGAACCCCGGAGACCCGGAACTTACCGCTCCCAGGGATAGCCGCGATGTCATTGTCACTCGCATCATCGAAGACTGCGACTATGCTTTCGAGCATATCAAGACAGACAATTCCGCGGCAAGCAAGGCCTGCTTCCTCAACAAGTGGTGCGCGATGCTGCTCAAATCCAGGGTCTGCCTGTACGAGGCCTCATGGCGTAAGTATCACGCGGGCACTCCTTATGTCGAGGGTTGCCAAATCTCTGCCGACGATCTCTTCGCCCAGGCGGCCGATGCTGCAGAGATTGTGATGCAGGGCGGCGTGTTCTCCATTCATACCGGCGCAACGGGTAGCACGGGAAAAGGCCCCTACCGTGACCTCTTCTCCAGCGATTCCGTTCCCGTAGACGAAGTGATGCTGGCCGTGGAACAGGACAATCCGTTGTCGGTGGGATACGCCAATTATTATTACAATAAGCAGAATGTCCGTGCCTCTCTGGTACGCCCCTTCATCAACACCTACCTGAATCAAGACGGTTCCTATTATTCGGAAACCAAAGCCGATGGTAAATACAAGTCGTTCCTGGAGGAAATGACCGGCCGCGACCTGCGCCTTGGTCAGACCATCCGTTCCATCGGCTATGAACGAAAGAACAACGATGGATCTATGGTGAGGACGACGGCCGACTACGGTTTCTCGCTGACAGGTTATCATATCATCAAATTCACGGTTGACGATGTCGCCGCCGACGTCTATGGCGCCAACGGCAACGACATTCCCGTGATGCGGTATGCAGAGGTCCTGCTCAACTATGCCGAAGCCAAGGCAGAATTGGGAACCCTTACCGATGAAGACTGGAAGAACACCATCGGAGTTCTCCGTCGCAGGGCCGGTATTACCGGAGGAGCCCTGGACGCCAAGCCTACGCTGGTGGACAATTACCTGAAGAACACTTTCTACCCCGACGTGGATAACCCCGTCATTCTGGAAATCCGGCGTGAACGCACCTGTGAACTGTGTCTGGAAGGCTTCCGCCTGAAAGACCTGAAGCGCTGGGCCTGCGGTGGCCTCTGGACCAGCCTGCCCTGGACGGGAATCTGTATCCCCGGTTACAACATCCCGCTGGATATGAACGGAGACGGTACGTACGACGTGTATTTCTCGGATCCGAAGATGCCGACGATTCCGGCGGAATATGCCGATATCGCCGTATCGGTGGGAGATCCCCTGAAATTTGTCTCAGTTCCCGGAGGACTGATGCTACGGGACGAACTTTCGGGCCGCAACTGGAAGGACCGGATGTACCTGGACCCGATTTCTTCGGAAGACATCACGATGAACAAGAATCTGGAACAAAATCCTGGATATGATAATTAATGAAATTAATGTATAAACAATTCAATATTATGTGTATCAAATCTTTCTTTAAGGGCATAGCCTGCCTTCTTGTCCTTTTACCTCTTTTTACGGGGTGTAAAGGCAAGGAACCTATCGTCCCCGAAGTCAAGTTGGACGTTCCTGTAGTAACTGCTACTTTCGACGGGGAGAATGTCATCCTGAAATGGGCCCCGGTCAACAACGCCCTCTCCTACAAGGTTGAATTCAGGGAAGAGCAAGAAACGCAGTTCCGTGCGGCGGGCGCTCCTTCTTACAGCCCGTTTACCGTTCCCGGCCTTGAATTTGGCAAGACGTATTTCTTCCGGGTAAAAGCCATCAACGGTGAGGTCGAAAGTGAATGGTCGGAATTGGTTTCGGCCGATGTTCTCAGATATCTCCCGAAGCCTGTCATTCGTGCCAATGCCGGCATCTCATTCATCGATGTGACCTGGGAAGCCGTTGAGGGCGCTACTTCCTACCAGGTGGAACATAAGGTAACCGTGTCTTCCGATTGGACCGTAGATTATTCGGGAGAAGAAACCGAATTCAAGATTGCTGGTGTAGATAGCGGTATATCCTATGATATACGCGTGGGCGCCATTGCGGAAGGTTATAGTATGTCCTATTCAGACGTGGTTACCACGGCAACTTCCGGGGCCCCTTCCACGGTCATTTCCACCGGTGAACAGCTGGCTGCCTGGCTTGCTTCCATCACGGTAGAGACGACCGACGTTGCCGCCCTTATCAAGGATATTGATATGCAGGGTGTCACCATCACGTCGGCAAGCGGCTTCGCCGGTACCCTTGAAGGTCAGGGATATACTATCAAGAACCTGGTATCGTCCGTGCCTCTGTTCGCTCAGAACTCGGGTACCATCAAGGACGTTATCCTGGACGAAACCTGCGTATTTACCGCAGAAAGCAATACCTTCGGTGCACTTGTGGGCGAAAGCGTCGGCGGTGCCTACAAGAATGTCGTGAACAAAGCCTCGGTGACCTACGCCGCCAAGGCCGATGTGGATGTGGAAATTATTCTGGGCGGCATCGCCGGCCGGGCTCAGGGCGCCCGCTTCGAGAACTGCTCCAATGAGGGCCTGGTCTCGTTCGAGGCCCCGGGCTGCGCGCACAAAAACGCCTCGCTGGGTGGCCTTGTGGGGCTGGTTAACCATCTGGAAGGCCCCTGCACTTTCTTGGAGTGTGTCAACAGCGGCAAGATAAGCCTGAATGCCAAGTACGGAGATCCGGTCAATGATTTCTCTGGTACCGGTACCGGGAATGCCATCGGCATCAACTTGGGCGGTATCGTCGGATCGACGAGCTACAGCGACGAGAATACGACCGAGTTCGTGCAGTGCATCAATGAAGCGGCGGCGATTATTTCGTTCAATCACTCGGATATGAGCCTGCTGCCTGCCCTGACTTCCGGTTCTTCCGGTCCCGTAGGCGTTGCCGGTATCCTGGGATTCGGCCAGGGACATTTCAACAAGTGCAAGAATCTGGGTCTCATCCAGGCACGTGCGGTGGCAGAGGGAGAACCGGCAGAATCTGTCATGAAGAAGAAGAACTATCTGCTTCACGTCGGTGGTATTTTTGGTATGCCCTGGGATAATGCAGAGGTAGAATCCTGTACCAATGCGGGTAACATCGAGGTAGAATACGATGGCCTGTACGATAATGACGACAGATGGCGTGCGAGTATCGGTGGTATTGGCGGACAGGGAGCATACGGTAGCACCGGCACTTCTGTCAACTACTGCAAGATGGACGGAAATATCACGGTGAGCGGGCACGGAACGATGGCCGTCGGCGGTATTTTGGGTTTCCTCGGGAAGCAAATCAAGAATACCGTTACAGCAAACTGTCACATCACGGTGAATGGCCGTAAAGGCGATGTAGGTGGCCTCGTGGGTTACGTTGCCGGCGGTGCCGCCAACTATACCATTAAGGGTTGCACCTGCGCCGCTACCATTTTCGCCGACAGCGAGTGGGGTGCTGCCGGAAAGGATTGGTACTATACCATCGGTGGTCTTATGGGCCGCTGGGGTGGGGCCGTTGGCGAAGGCAGCAATGCCAGTATGACAAATCGCGACGGAGATCCCTGTGTGTTCAGCGGTTCCATCTCCTCGGTATATCAAGGACCCAGGGTCGGTATTGTCGTAGGCCAGGTCAAGGGTTCCGGCAAGAAAGTGGTTTTCGGTGAAAGCGATTACCCCATCCAGGCCTCCGGCACCCTCGCTTGGAAAGATCTGGAGGAAGTTGCCATCAGCGCCGAGAACGTCGATACGTATAAGTATGGCGCAAATGAAGCCAACACTACTGTGTATATCGTGTGTCAGTAAAGTAATACCACAATCTCTATGAAATTCTGTTATAAATACATAATGGGTATCCTCCTCGCCGTGGGTTTCGTTGCCTGTGCCCAGAAGGAGGAGCCTATCGACGACCCCTCTCCCATCCCTCCCCAGGAGGAGATGGAAGGGGAGTATGAGTATACTTTCAAGTTGGGCTCTCAGGAGGTAAAGACTACTTTTGACTCCAATCACGTGAAATGGGTAGCCGATGACTTGGTGGGCTCGTATGCCAGTACATCGCTGAATAAGTCCACGCCGGTGACTATTGATGGCAGCGGTAATCCGCACATTACCATCCGCAGCAGCGTGGCTCTCGAGGCTGGCGATATGGTCTATGCCTACTACCCGTACAATTCCCGCAATAACTCCAAGGACGCCGATGCCATTACCCTGGAGATTCCCCGAAACCAGGTGTCCGGCAGCGCAGATGCTATGCCGATGGCCGCGCTTCCGTTTGAACTGAAGGAAGACGTTCCCAGTTACACCAATACGGAGGTGGGAACGCTGCAGTTCCTGAATCTGGGATCTGTCATTCAGTTGAATATCTACTCCAGCAACCCTGCTTTCCGGGGCGAAACCATCGAGAACGTCACCTTTCAGGCTGGTGCTGCTTGCGCAGGGTCATTCACCTATGACCTTACCTCCTCTTCCCCTGTGGCAATTACTGGCTACGAGGAAACGGATGTCGTCGTTTCCGGTGACGGCGCCCATCCTGTGGTCGTAGGATCCGACAAAGATCACGCGGGTGTGTTCTACATTATCGTGGCTCCTGGAACCTATAGCGGCACATTTAAGATTCGCACCAGCCGGGCCGACTACACATATGTCTCCGACAAGTCCCGTGAGTACGAACGAGCTGGTATAAAGCCGCTGGGAATCAATCTTGGAAGCGCTAACTGGACCCCTGTCATCGGTTATGACGCCAGCATCGATTCTCCCCGTGAATTCGCGGCCTTCCTGGCCGGGACGTCCTCGGGAGATACCGGTTCGTATACCATCACGGCCGACCTTGATATGACCGGTTACGATAACGTCAGCGCCTCCGGCTTCGGCGGTACGCTGGATGGTGGAGATTATGCTATCAAGAACCTTACCTCGAGCGTGCCGATGTTTGCGACCAATGCTGGAACCATCCAGAATCTCGTCATTGACGCCAGCTGCACATTTGCAGCGGGCAGCAAAGAATTTGCTCCGCTGGTGAAGATGGATAATGGCGGCACGTACACTTCCGTGCGAAACAAAGCCGATGTTACATTGACTGCTGCGGCCAACGAAACCGAACAGGTTATTCTTGGTGGTCTTGTGGCTGTGGCTAAAGGTGCTACATTCAGCAATTGCTCAAATGGCGGAGGAATCAAATATGACGCTACCGGCTACAATCACAAGCAGGTTGCCCTGGGTGGTCTTGTAGGCCTGATTGACAACTCTACTGCCAACTCTACTTTCTCCTCCTGCGCCAACCGCGGTCCTGTAACCTTGCTTGCCGTGTACGGTGATCCCAATGTGAGCTATACCTATGGCGGAGCAAAGGGTATTAATCTGGCGGGGATCGCCGGTGTGTCCACATATAGTGATGATTATAAGGCTTCGTTCGACCAGTGCAACAACGAGACGGCCGGCACCATTCACCTTAAGCATACGGATATCACGGGTTTTGCTGCCGATACAGGCAATACCGGTCCTGTTTGCGTCGCCGGCATTGTGGGTTTGGGTCAGGCCGACTTTAACAAGTGCCGCAACTATGCCCTCATTAAGGCGGAGTCACTCGTCACGGGTGACCCCTCCGAGAGTGAAATGAAAAAGAGGAATTATTTGCTCGCTGTCGGTGGTATCTCCGGTATGGGCTGGGATGTTCTGGGTATGTCTTCGTGTACGAACTCTGGAAACATTGAAGTGGAGTACTACGGCTTATATGACGCCGATGACAAGTGGCGTGCTGCCGTTGGTGGTATCTGTGCATATCCTGGATACAATACCGGCAGTTATGCCTATTATTGCAAGATGGAAGGCGACATTACCGTAACCGGTAGAGGCACGATGGCCGTTGGCGGTATCTTTGGTTGGAGCGGCAAGCAGATCAAAAATAATGTCACCTCTGATTGCTCCATTTCGGTGAATGGCCGCAAAGGCGATGTAGGCGGTCTTGTGGGTTATGTCGCTGGTAGTGCTGCAAACTACACCATTAAGGGATGCACCTGCGCCGCTTCTATTTTTGCCGATAGCGACTGGGGCTCGGCCGGAAAGGATTGGTACTATCACATCGGGGGACTTATGGGTCGCTGGGCCGGAGCCAATTCCGGCAGTTATCCCAGTATGACTAACAGGGATGGTGATCCTTGTGTCTTCAGCGGTTCTATCTCCTCTGTCTATCAGGTACGTGTCGGTGTTATTGTGGGTAGAGTCACTGGAAGCGGCAAGACCATTGTCTTCGGCGAAAGCGACAACCCCATTCAGGCTTCCGGCACCATTGAGCGGGGGGGGGGCTCTCAGACGACAATTACGTCTGATAATATTGAGACCTACAAGTGTGGTTCCAACGCCAACACAGGCACAACCACGATTTATGCAGCCTGCCTGGACACAAAGTTGGCCTGTCTCAATATCCGTGAGGGCAGTCACTGGAGTGACCGTAAAGGTGCTATTGTCTCTATGATTAACTCGGAGCATCCGGCCATTATCGGGTTTCAAGAGGTGAAGGATTTGGACTATTGGGATCATCTGAAAGAGGATCATCCTTGGGACTACCTGAAAGATCACCTCAGTGCTTACACGGGTTACCGTGCAGGTACGGATGACTGCCATACCCCTTTCCTTTATGACAGTTCTATCCTCACCGTTACCGGAACGGGATGCTTCTGGCTCCGTGACAATTACAGCACGGCGGGTGAAAGTTGGGACGGGTATGTCAGATCCGCGACTTATGCCAATATTTACAACAAGAACAGCAAAAAAAACTATTTTTTCATCAATACTCACCTTCCACTAAGCCAGGAGGGCCAACAAAAGGCAATGGATCTGCTTGAAAGCCGTATTGCTGCCCTGAACACCAACAATTATCCTGTCATTCTGATGGGAGATTTCAACACTGTGTTCAGCAACGTGGTTTTCGACGACATCAAGACCTGGATGAACAATACCCGTTATAAGGCGTCATCGATCTACAGCACCGAGAATCGTGACCTTTATACCTACAATGCTTTTGGAGATAGCGGCAAGGACCGTAACAAGGTAGATCACATCTGGGTGAGCAAGTCGGTCAAAACGCTGTACTATGTTACCCTCACGCAGGCCGTACACGATTACGGCGGTTATAATACCAACGGCGAGAAATTCTTGTCGGACCATTATCCCATCATTGCCGTCATTTCTTAATTAGTTGCCAATATGAAACAACAATACATGGAACCAAAGAGTCTCGTACTCGAATTGGAATCACGGCAAATGATTTGCCAGTCATTTGATCCAAATGACTTTACGGAAATATGGATCATTAATGATTTTGAAGAAATCTAAATATGAAACAAAGGTATCTATATATAACTGGACTGCTCCTTTGCGTGGCCTTGGTGGCTTGTACGCAGAAAGAGGAGCCTATTAAGCCGGACCTTCCCGAAGAAGGGGAGGTGATTCCGGAGGAGGAGGTGACACCGGAAGGGGAGTACACCTACATCTTCAATCTGGCGTCTCAGGACGATGCCGATTCTGAGGGGGTGAAAACGACTTTTGGGACCAAATACGTGGCGTGGGAGGCAGGTGATCAGGTAGGATCGTATACCAGTTTGTCCTCAGTAAGCACTGGGAACGCTAACAAATCTACGGAAGTAAAATATGTTGACGGTAATCCGCGAGTTTATATCCGCAGCAATGTGGCACTTTCCGCTGGCACCACGGTCTATGCGTACTACCCGTATAATTCTCGGAATAACTCCAAGGCTGCAAATGAGGTTACTCTGGAAATCCCTCGCAATCAGGTGTCCGGCAGCGCCGACGCTATGCCTATGGTGTCACTTCCGTTTGAGCTTGGGGATGGCGATTATCCAAAATATACCAATCTATATGTGGGAACGCTGCAGTTTATGAATTTGGGGTCGGTCATTAAGCTCAACATCTACAAGAGCGTTGGCTGGGCATCCGGGGAGAAGATCGAAAATGTGACCTTCCAGGCCGGTGCTGCCTGCGCAGGTACATTCTCTTATGACCTGAAGGAGGTAGACGAGGAGGACATGCCCGCCATTAGCGGTTATACTGCTACGGACGTGGTGGTGTCAGCCGATGGCGCAAATCCTGTCACTGTTGGGGCAAGTAAGGAGAATGGCGGTGTGTTCTATATCGTCGTTGCTCCGGGAACTTACGGCGGGACTTTTGCAATTCGCACTAGTACGGGAGATTATACCTATGTTTCCGGTCGCACACGAGAGTATGAACGTGCGAGGATTAAGCCCCTTAATCTGGATCTTGCCAGTGCTAACTGGACGCCGACGACGGGTTATGACAATAGCATCGACTCTCCCCGTGAATTTGCCGAGTTCCTGGCAGGTACTTCATCTTCCGACAAGGGCGAATATACCATCACGGCCGATCTTGATATGACAGGCTACACCATCACCAGCGCCTCCGGCTTCGGCGGTACGCTGGATGGCGGAGATCACGCTATTAAGAACCTTACCTCGAGCGTGCCGATGTTTGCGACTAATTCTGGAACAATCAAGAATCTCACCATTGATGAGAGTTGCGCCTTTACTGTGGATGACAGAATATTTGCCCCACTTGTGGCCGAGGGCACAGACGGAACATATCGGTCTGTAAAAAACAAAGCAAGCGTTACTTTCACCGCTAGTTCGAATGTGACCGAAGTTATGATTATCGGAGGCCTCGTCGCTCTTTCTGCCGGTGAAAAATTCTACAGTTGTTCCAATTCCGGAGCCATTACATTTGAAGCTACCGGGAAAACCCACGTGGCAACATCAATCGGAGGTATCGTAGGCCTGGTCAATGATAACGATGGGAAGAATGCCGTTTTTGACAATTGTGTCAACCGGGGTCCAATCTCTCTCTACGCCAAGTACGGGGATCCGACTGGGGTCCTTATTCCCGGCTTGGATGCACAGGGCATCAATGTGGGCGGTATTCTTGGAACAACAGGATACAGCACCTCTGGATCCACACTTACTTTTGAGAGTTGTATAAACGAAGCGACGGGTATTATTACCTTCCGTCACACGAATGTGGATGAGCTTACTCTAAAAACGAGCGGGAACACCGGCCCTCTTGGCATTGCCGGCATTATCGGCCTTGGTTCCAACTCTTCTTTCAACAAGTGCAGGAATTATGCACTGATTGATGTGAAATCCACACTCACGGACCCTACTTCCTGGGCGGAGGATAGGAAAAAACAAAACCTAAGAGTTAACTACATTATGTGTGTCGGAGGTATCGGAGGCTATGGTTGGGATGCGATTGGAGGAATGTCGGATTGTAGTAATGACGGAGATATTGAAGTAGAATATTACGGAATCTATGAAGCTGGCTATGACAAGCATCCAGCAGTAGGAGGTATCTGCGGAAGGGGTTTCCGCGGTAATGGACAAGGGTATGCAAATTACTGTACACAAAGGGGTAATATCACGGTTACCGGCAGGGGAAATATGGCGGTAGGTGGTATTTTTGGATTTGACGGGAAGCAGATTAAGAACGTAGTGAGTGGTGATATTACCGTGAACGGTCTTCTGGGCGAAGTAGGTGGTCTTGTAGGGTATTTGGAAGGGAGTGCCGCTAATTACACTATAAGGGGATGTACATTCTCTGGTAGCATCTTTGCCGATAGCTGTTGGGGTGAAAATGGGATGACTGGTTATTATAACCTTGGCGGCCTTATTGGCCTCTGGGTTGGCGCCAATACGTTTAGCTATCCAAGTCTGACGACATATACAGATGATAAAAGCAACGTTTTTCCTTGTGTTTTCAATGGCTCCGTGTCAACTGTATATCAGAATTCGAATGTCGGTCTTATTGTTGGCAGAATTCGTGGTAGTTCCGCAACCAAGGTCTTTGGTGAAAGCGGCAATCCCATTCAGGCGACGGGTACCATTGAGAAGAATGGTATCTCGCAGACGACAATCACGAATGATAATATTGGCACTTATAAATGGGGTTCCAACGAGGGCAATACCACGATGTATGTAACCGTTCCGTAGTCATAGATAAAGAGAACATTTAATCTAACGACCATGAAAATAAAATATGAAATCCCCGTCTCAACGACGGTCTGGCTGGTGCAGGAGAGTGTGATTTGCGCCTCGTTTGACCCGACACACAATACGGAGAATATGGGAGAGGACGATGAAGAAACAATCTAATGCTTAAATCGTTACTCATAGTAATCAGTATTGCCTCATCCCTGGTCCTGAACCAGGGATGGGTGCAATATCCTTCTTACGAAGACAGGGACGGCTGGTCTGCATTCCTGGGAGAATACCAAGCCCCCTTATCCGACGACGGAATGGAATTCATCGGCTACAAGTGGCAAGTCATCACCGAAGATGACTATATGGCCCACGAGCTGTACGATGACCGCCATCCGATGGAAGACAAGTTTTTTGCCAACGAGAGAGCCCTGAGAAACCTCTTCATCGCAGAACTCGCCGAAGGGAAAGGACGTTACCTGAAAGACATCGCCGCAGGTGTAGAATGGTACTGCGGTATGTATTCCTGGGCCGTAGTCTCCCACCTGGCAAAATACCAGAAAAGCCTGAGACCAGTCCCGGACCACAGTGAGCAAATCATCGAGCTCTACTCCGGCAACGTCTCCCAGATGCTGTCCTGGATCCATTATTTCCTGGGCCGGCAACTGGACAGTCTTCAACCCGGCCTTTCCGCCCGCCTGAAAACCGCCATCAAGGAGAAGACCCTGGACACCTATCTGGACAGGGACGACCTCCAATGGATGGGTTTCGTTCCCAGGCCTGGCAAAAAGCTCAACAACTGGAATCCCTGGTGCAACCAGAATGTCCTGCTGTGCTTTATGCTGCTGGAAGACGATCCGGACCGGCTCCAGAAGGCGGTGGAAAAATCCATCCGCTCGGTAGACCTCTGGCTGGAGTCCCTGCCCGCTGACGGTTGCTGCGACGAAGGAACCACGTATTGGTACAAATCCGTAGGTCATCTGCTGGACTACCTGGAGAACCTCGAACGCATCACGGGCGGGGCTGTATCGCGCTGGAAGGAACCTGTCCTCCAACAGATAGGCGAATTCATCGTCAATGCCGACATCGGTGACTGTTGGCAAGTTAACTTTGCCGACGGAACACCGTCCAGGAGGCCTATTTCCTACTGGATTTATCGCTATGGAAAGGCTTCCGGCAATCAGCTGATGAAAGATTTCGCCGTGAATGCATTTCACCGCTATGGCAGTGACCCCACAGATGTAGACTGGACGTTGTTCTATCAGGGACTCGAAGCCGTCGCCGCGTGCCGGGAGATGAAGGCATTGCCTTCACCGGAGTTCGCTCCCTCTCCCTTCGTGCATTATCCTGTGTCCGACGTCTGCTTTGTACGTGCCGGAAAAGGTTTCCTGGCGGCCAAGGGTGGGAACAATAACGAGCGTCACAATCACAATGACGTGGGAACCTGCATTTATTTCCACGACAACGCTCCCGTTCTCATCGATGCCGGCGTAGGAATATATGAGAAGAACACTTTCGGCCCTCACCGCTACGAAAACTGGTTCGTCCAAAGCGGTTGGCACAATCTTCCTGTGATCAACGGTTGCGACCAGGTGTTCGGGGAGGAGTTCAAGGCATCCAATTCGCGCGCAAGCCGTCTCTTCCGCTGCTTCCGAACGGACATCGCCGGAGCCTACCCGGACTCGGCGCAGGTCCAGTCCTGGACCGTCAAATACCGTCTTACCCGTAAAGGCGGGCTCAAAATCGTACACCGCTTCTCCCTGAAAGAAGCCCTCGCCCCCAACGAACTGCACTTCCTGGTTCCCGAAAAACCGGAACTGCTCCCTGGCGGGGTTATTATGCTTTCTAACGGAATGCAGATGACTTACGATTCGGACATATTCACTGCCAGTGTAGAGGAAAAGCCCCTTACGGGCCTGGGCTTCAGTTCCCGCTGGGGAGATGCGTTATATCGCATTAGCCTTACTGCTAGGAAGTTGGAAAAACGAGGTCGTTATGTAATCCGTTTTAAGGCCCTGGAGAAAGAAAGCATCCAGGCCATTACCGAACGGGTTGTCCGTGTTGCTCGGGCGCAGTATGCCCTGCTGGACGAGCGGCTCGCTTCGGATGCAACTCCCCGCGGTTTGAACCCCGACGGAACTCCCAAGGATTGCAGCCTGGGCTCCTGGACCAGCGGCTTTTTCCCCGGAGCGCTATGGATGTTATATCAGTTATCTCCGGATCCGGAGGTGCTTTCCATAGCCCGGCGCCGTACCCTGGCCCTGGAATCCCTGCTGTCTTTCCCTCAAAGCCACGACCTGGGCTTTCAGGTAAACTGCAGCTACGGGAACGCTTTTAGGATGACGGCAGACTCTACTTATCTCCCGCTCATCGAGCAGGGCGCCAGCGTGCTTGCTTCCCGTTTCAATCCCGTTGTCGGGGCCACCCTCAGTTGGGCGGTAGGAGAAAAAGGCGCGGCCTACCCGGTCATCATAGACAATATGATGAACCTGGAATTGCTGGAATATGCTTCTGCACTGTTCCATTGTGATTCTTTGAATGACATTGCTATCAAGCACGCACAGACCACGATGGCCAATCATTTCCGGCCGGATTATTCCACTTATCATATGCTGGACTACGACCCTGCCACCGGCGCCGTGCGTCGCAAAGTGACCGTCCAGGGTTATGCAGACGAAAGCAGCTGGGCACGCGGCCAGGCCTGGGCCCTATATGGATACACAATGATGTTCCGTGAAACCGGTTTAGAGGAGTTCCTGCACCAGGCAGAGGGCATCGCCCGCCTGCTGCTGGACCGCCTTCCCGCCGACGGCGTTCCTTACTGGGACTTCGACGATCCGGAAATCCCGAATACTTATAAGGATGCGTCCGCCGCTGCGGTGATGTGTTCGGCATTCCTTGAGCTGAGTGGGCTTTCGAAGGATAGGAAACTTTCTGGTCAGTGTCTTGATATGGCCCGGCAGCAGATCCGTACGCTGGCTTCGCCTTCCTATCTGGCTTCCCCTGGAGAAAACGGCGACTTCCTTTTGAAGCACAGCGTGGGCAACCTCCCCGGCGACAGTGAGATAGACACTCCGCTCATCTATGCAGATTATTACTTCCTTGAAGCACTGAACAGATATAAACAGATATAAGAATCTATGAGAATCCTTGCCTCTTTGTTTCTTACCCTGGCCACTGCCGTGGCGGTATCCGCCCAGGTCGTGGTCTCCCCCGACGCCGCCATCGGCCCCGTCAAGCGTATGAACGCCGTGAACAACGGCCCCCGCATCAACAACGCCGAACAGGTATACACCGGCACCACCGGCTATTTCACGTCCGCCAACGTGGGCTACTCCCGCAACCACGACGCCGCCTGGTATGGCTGCTACGGTGAACACGTGGTGGACATCGCCATCATCTTCCCGGATTTCTCCAAGAACCCCGACAAGCCGGAATCCTACGATTTCACTCTCACGGACAGGTATGTCAAGAGCATCCAGGATGCCGGCGTGGAGGTGTTCTACCGCCTGGGCCAGACCATCGAGAACCAGCCCCTCAAGAAGTATTACATCTATCCTCCCAAGGACAACAAGAAATGGGCGAAGATCGCCGAGCACATCATCCGCCATTACAACGAGGGCTGGGCCGACGGCTTCCACTACAACATCAAGTACTGGGAAATCTGGAACGAGCCCAACCTGGAGTGGGACAATGACAAGTGGAAGGTGGATCCCCGCTGCTGGGCCGGTTCTCCGGAGCAGTTCTACGACTTCTTCGAAGTGGCCGTCAAGCATCTCAAAGGCTGTTTCCCGGACCTTTACATCGGCGGTCCCGCGATGTCCGGGCAGGAACCCGGCATTCGGGAAATCCCCGTGTGGTACGAGCGGCTTTTATCCCAGATGAAGAGCCGGAACGTTCCCCTGGATTTCTTCGCCTGGCACATCTACGAGTACGACCCTACGGTGTTTACGGACTTCTCCTATCAGGTGCGTGAACTCCTGGACAAGTACGGTTACAACAACGCGGAGTCCTTCCTGGACGAGTGGAACTATATCAAGAGTTGGACGGACGACTATCCGTATTCCGTGCGCGCGATGGCTTCTCCCAAGTCCGGTGCCTTTGTCTGTGCCTCTATGCAGGAGGGACAGAACAGCCCCACGGATATGATGATGTACTATGTCTGGACCCCGGGTTCCAAGTTCAACGGCTTGTTCGACCAGCTGAGTGATACTCCTGTCTGGCCCTACTGGGCCCTGTATGCCTGGGGCAAACTCAAGACCCTGGGCACCCAGGTGAAGGCAGAAAGCGCTGTCCCTTGCGTTCGCGTGACGGCGGCCCGTAATGCAGAAGGCAATCTGGGCATCCTCGTAAGCCGCTATGAACTGGACGACAATATTACGGCTGTGAAGGACGTAACCGTGAGCCTGGAGGGCATCAAATTTGATGGGAAGGTGCGCTGCCACATCACCGACCAGTTCAATATGTATACGGAGTATCCCATCGCCCTGCAGCCCGACGGCACCCTGCTGCTGCCTATGCAGCCTCATTCGTTCGTGTTTATCGAGTTCTGAGTCCCGTACTATAGCTCTTTGACATACTGGTAATCCAGATATTTGAACATAGGAATTGTATTGCCTTGTTTGTCTCCGTTCCTAACGAAACCGCATTTTTCGTAGAAGCCGACGGCACTATACTTTTTACCGAAATAGGCAGCTGTGGTGAGGAAGGAGAACTCTGCATCTTCGACCTTTGCGACATAAAACTCGCAGGGGACTTCTTCGATGAAGGAAAGCAAGCCCCCCGAACGCTTATGGATGAGCAAATCTATCTCGCGTACACCGCTGTTAAAAAGAGAGAGGGCTTCCGTATCGAAGGCCCTCTCTATACTTAATTCGAATTCGCTCATTTCCAACTTGTCGAAAACTTGTCAGGCAGTGGAGCGCGTCCTTTTCTCTGTGTACTGCAGTCCTTCTTGGGAAGAGTTTTGGAAATCCTTTCCATCTGCTCTCCCTTTATTGTCTGAGGTATGTATTTTTGTCCAATCATATGGCCTCCTTGCTCTTGGTGCAAATATACTCTTTTTTTGTGATAAACAAATAATTTTGTTACTTTGGCGTTATGAAAAAAGCTCTAGCTTTTTGTTTGTCCGTGCTGGTCGGTGCCGCAGCGGCATCGGCCCAGATTGTCGTGTCCAGAAGTCTGGAGGTTCCGGCATCGATGCTGGAAGCAGAGGCCGTCTACTTGCGGGCCAGTGACGTGGATACGTTCTGCGACATCAGCGTCAACGGGCACTATGTAGGCTCTACCAGCAACTATTTCCGGCGCTGGGAATGGGATGTGAAACCTTTTCTTCGGGTGGGGGAGAATGAGCTTCAGGGCGTTTTTCAGGATGCCAGGGCCGTTTCGGAGCAAAAGAACGCAGAGCTGGCATACCCGGTCCCGATGAGCGGCGTGGGCTTTGTCCCGCATCTCAATCTGATCCGGAAACCGCAGTATCACGGCGGATGGGACTGGGGCCCGGAATGTATGTACACGGGCTTCGCCGGCAACCTGGAATTGATCCCCGTGAACATGGCCCGGCTGGATTATCTCACCTGCACCCAGGACCATTCCGTAAAAGGTAAGTGTACGGTAACGCTGAAAGCCGAAGTGACCTCCCCGAAAGGAGGCGCTACTCTGATTTCATTCACCTGCGGGAAGAAGACCAAAAAAGTAAAGGTTACCTTGCAACCCGGCGTGAACACCGTCACGCAGAGCTTCGTGATTAATCGTCCCCGGCTGTGGTGGCCCGCTGGAATGGGAGAGCAGTATCTGTACGATATCGCCGTTAGCGCCGACGGACAGAAGTTGGAGAAAAAGATGGGCCTGCGAACCGTCGAGGTAGGGGAGAACCTGGCTTTCAAGGTAAATGGTCGGTCCGTTTTCGCCAAGGGCGCCAACTGGATTCCCTGCGAAACCAATCCCGCGCTTGAAACCCGGGAGCGTTATCTGGACCTTCTGACATCGGCCCGGGACGCCAATATGAATATACTCCGCCTCTGGGGCGGCGGCAAGTTCGAAAAGGAGGACTTCTACGAGATTTGCGACTCGCTGGGCCTTCTCATCTGGCACGACTTTATGTTTGCCTGCGGGATGTACCCGGCCACCCCCGAATTCCTGGGAGAAGTGAGCGCAGAAATCACCCACCAGATCAAACGCTTGCAGAGCCATCCGGCCATCGCCCTCTGGTGCGGGGACAACGAAGGGATGGACAATATGAACAAGCGCATCTGGAAGTCGAATCCGGAGCTGTATCTGGCCGAATACAAGCAGCTGATAGACCTTCGCGGGGATTTGGTCGCGGCCCTGGACCCGGAGCGCCTGTACTGGCCCACTTCGCCCTGCGGCGGCCCCGGAGACTACTCTACCAACGGCTGGAAGGAAGATTCCAGGGGAGATATGCATCTGTGGGATGTTTCCAAGAACGCCCGGCCCCTTACCGACTATTACAAGTTCCACCCCCGCTTTATGTCGGAATTCGGCCACTCCTGCTTCACCTCGCTGCTTCCGGATATGGAGGAGCAGAAAGCCCACATCCGGGAAACCGGCGGCTGGGAGAACATCCTGCAGCGTATTAACAATTTGTTCAACCCCGCATCTGATGCCGACCTGATCTATCTTTCCCAGCTGGAACAGGCGATCGGCCTTTCCGTCGCCGCCTCGTATTGGCAGTCGCTTCCGGAGTGCAACGGCATCCTGGTGTGGCAACTAAACGACATCTGGCCGGGTTCCTCCTGGTCTACGGTGGAATATGACGGCAGCTGGAAGCCGGCACATTATCACTTGAAGCGTTTGTTTGCCCCGGACGCGCCTTTGACGCCTATGGCTATTCCGGACCTGAAGGACGTGCCGGATGCTGATGTAACTTATAAGACCTTCCGGCGGGACGGCAAGTGGATTGTGTCTTTAACCACCGACAAGCCTGCTTATTATATTTGGCTCTCGGCCCCCGGCGTGAAATACTTTTCCGACAATAGCTTCAACTTGCTGCCCGGAGAGGTGAAAGAGGTGACGGTGCCGGAAGATGTTCGCGGAAAACTTAAACTGACGCACCTGGCAGAGCATACCTCCCCCCGGCGGGAGATTCTGCTGAGAGACTGGGAATTCCGCCGGGAAAACGAAAACTGGACAGCTGTGCGAGTCCCGCACGATTGGGCCATTACCGGACCCTTCTCACCGGAGAACGATCCGTGGAAGCCGGGTTATACGGGTGGGCTGCCCTGGGTGGGTGTGGGCTATTATCGCACTACATTCGCTGTCCCGGAAGGAAAGAAGGCCACTCTCTTGTTTGACGGTGCCATGAGCCATGCTACGGTTTCGGTCAACGGGAAGGAGCTTTATTCCTGGCCCAACGGCTACAGTGCCGTTCCCATCGATGTTAGCGAGGCTCTTAACCCCGGTGCAGAGAACCTGCTGGAAGTGCGATTGGAGAACCTGCCAGCCTCTTCCCGCTGGTATCCAGGCGCCGGCTTATACCGCAATGTCCACCTCGTTACCACTGACCCGATACACGTTCCCGTCTGGGGTACGCGCATCACCACACCGGAAGTATCGACCCAAAAGGCGACAATCCATTTGGAGACCACCGTGGAAGGCGCTGCTGGCAAGCAGATTACGCTGCACACGGTTATCTTGGACAGCGAGGGGCGTGCGGTGGCAACAGTTTCCCAAGGGGAAGCAAGCATCGATCATCCGGCCCTCTGGTCCCCCGAGCATCCAAACCTCTACAAGGCGGTCACGTCCGTTTATGCCGATGGGCGGCTTGTCGATGAATACGAGACCCCTTTCGGTATCCGCAAGGCAGAGTTCATAGATGGGAAAGGCTTCTTCCTAAACGGCGAGCCAACTAAGTTCAAAGGCGTTTGCCTGCATCATGACCAGGGTCCGCTGGGTGCGGTCGTCAGTGTTCCTGCCCTTCGGCATCAGCTCCAAATCCTAAAAGATATGGGCTGCAATGCCGTACGCACCTCCCACAACCAGCCGGCTCCGGAACTTGTTCGTCTCTGCGATGAGATGGGATTCATGATGATGGTGGAGGCCTTCGACGAATGGAAGGGCGCCAAGTGCGAAAACGGGTATCACAAGTACTTCGACGACTGGGCCGAGAAAGACCTCGTGGGGATGATTCACGCCTTCCGGAACAATCCCAGCGTCATCCTCTGGAGCACCGGCAACGAGATTTGCCGCGTGAAGGAAGACCCGGAAGAGGGCCTTGCCGAGGCTCAGTTCCTTACGGCCATCTGCCACCGCGAAGATCCCACCCGTCCCGTTACCGTGGGGATGCATATGTGGCAGCGCTTCCTGAAGAAGGAGTGGGTAGATGCCTTTGATGTGATTGGCGTGAACTATCATCCCTGGAAGTTTCTGGAGCTGAGGGAATCCATTGGCAACCGACTCATTCTGGGTGCCGAAAGCGGCTCTACCATCAGCTCCCGCGGCATCTATCACCTGCCGCCCTATAAGAAGCGCGACATGATACTGAGTCCGGACCAGCAGTGCTCTTCTTACGACTTGGAGTCTACCTCGTGGTCCAATACCCCGGACTGCGATATTGCTATGCATGAGGATTATCCCTGGGCTATTGGCCAGTTCGTTTGGACAGGGTTCGATTATCTTGGCGAACCCACCCCTTACGAAGACGACCATTGGCCCAACCATAGCTCCATGTTTGGAATTGTGGATTTGGCATCGATCCCGAAAGACAGATATTGGTTATTTAGGAGTGTATGGAACGAGATCGGGCACACCCTGCATATCCTACCCCATTGGAATTGGTCCAAGGAGCAGGATGTCCCCGTTTTCGTTTATACAGACGCTCCTTCGGCCGAACTTCTCCTGAACGGGAAGAGCCTGGGCGTACATTCCAAGAGAGTTCCTGGGAAGAAGACTACCGGAGACCGGGAGGAGGATGTCGAATCCCGCTATCGCCTCCGCTGGGACGTCCCGTTCACGCCCGGGGAACTGATGGCCGTTTCCCTTGACGGGTCGGGCCAGGCCATCGACACCGTTTCCGTGCGCACCGCCGGGGCTCCGGCGGCCGTCAAGCTGGAATACGACGATCGCCGCCTCAAGGCAGACGGAGAGGACCTGACCTATGTGACCGTAAGCATCGTGGATGCCGACGGCAATCTGTGCCCGCTGGCCGATTCTCCGGTTACTTTCTCCGTGACCGGCCCCGGCACTTTCCGGGCCTGCGCCAACGGAGACCCCACCTGCATCGAACCCTTCCAGGGACCCACTATGCATACTTTTAATGGCAAGCTGACCGCCATTGTACAGTCTTCTGCCGACGAAGCCGGCAAGATTTACCTCCACGCCTCTTCTCCGGGGCTGAAGGACGATACTTTGATTATACGAACCCGTTTTTAATATGGCTAAAAGAATACTTTCCGCAGTTCTAGCATTATTGATTGCTGCGACCTCGGTGCAGGCCAAGGTGAGCCTGCCGTCTTTTTTCAGCGACAATATGGTGCTGCAGCAGCAGGCCGACGTGGCGATATGGGGGACCACCGACAAAGGGGCCGTGAAGGTCACGGTCTGCCCTTCCTGGACCCGGAAAAAATACAGCGCCGTGGCCGATGAGAAGGGGAAATGGTTCCTGCGCATCCCCACTCCGGCTGCCGGCGGCCCGTACCGCCTGGTTTTCAGCGATGGCGAAAAGACCGTCCTTGAAAACGTCCTGCTTGGCGAAGTGTGGTACTGCAGCGGCCAGTCCAATATGGAGATGCCGATGAAGGGATTCCGCGGTCAGCCGGTTCAGGGCTCGACCGAAATCATCGTATCGGCCAAGGCTTCCACGCCCATCCGGATGTGTACCATCGAGAGAAAGGCGTCGTTGGTGCCTTTGGACAGCGCGGCGGGTGGCTCCTGGAAGGAGAATACCCCGGCAGCGGTCGCGAACACCAGTGCCGTGGCTTATTTCTTTGCGATGCGCGTCCAGTCGGTCCTGGACGTCCCTGTGGGGATCCTTATCTCCGAATGGGGCGGAACGCCCATCGAGACCTGGATTAACCGGGAAACTTTTGAAAAAGAGTTTGGCGACGAGTACGACTTATCCTTCCTGGACGGGGACACTCTTCCGGAAAAGCCGGACAAGCAGCCCTGCACCTTGTTTAACGGGCAGGTGGCGCCGCTCATTCCTTTCACGTTCAAAGGGATGCTCTGGTACCAGGGAGAATCTAACCGGCTTCAGCCCGATCTTTATACCCGGCTTCAGCCGGCCTATGTGCGGATGATGCGCTCCCTGTTCCAGAATCCGGACGCCCCGTTCTATTTTGTCCAGACCGCCCCTTGGAAGTCCAAGCATCCCGAAAACATTACCATCCCCGTCTTCAACGAGGCACAGGAGAAGACTCTTTCCCTGATTTCCAACAGCGGGATGGCCTCGACGGTGGATATCGGCGAATATGGCACCATCCATCCTTGCCGCAAGAAAGAGGTGGGAGACCGCCTGGCGCTGCTGGCCCTTACCAAGACCTATGGCATCCAGGCCACGGTTCCCGGGAGTTCGTCTTACAAAGAAACCGTGGGAATCGATGCCGAAAGCCCGTCCTTCAAGGAAGCCGTTTTCAAGGATGGCAAGGCTATCGTGACGATGAATGCCGGGAAGATGGGACTGTCTCCCCTGGGCCAGGACCTCGAAGGCTTTGAACTGGCGGGGGTGGATGGCGTCTTTCATCCGGCCACGGGAACTGTCGAGGACAGGTATTTCGTTGAAGTCACCTCTCCAGAGGTTCCTTATCCGGTGGCCGTGCGTTACTGCTTCCACAATTGGACCCGGGGAACGCTGTACAACTGCTTCGGCATCCCGGCCCTTCCTTTCCGTTCCGACAAACCCTCCGAACGCGTGACTGTGTGCGGAGAAATCCGCCCTGACCGCAAGGACGACCTTATCTGGGAAAACGAATACAGCGGCTACAGGGCGTTCGGACCGGCCTTGCAGGCAAAGGGCGAGCAAGCCTTCGGATACGATATCTTTACCAAGAGCGTGACCGATCCCGTCCTTCACGACCGTTATGAAAAAGCCCTGGGCCCGGAGAAGATTTCCTTCCACCTGGACCACGGAGACGGGATGGATTCCTACGGAGTGGGGCCCACGCTGGGCTGCGGTACGGCCGCCCTGGTGGACGACTCCGGCATCGTCTATCCCTGGTGCTGGAAAGAGGCCGAGATCCTGGAGAACGGTCCCCGGCGTTTCCGGGTGAAACTCACTTATCCGCCCGTCGTCGTGCGCGGGAAAGAGGTAATCGAGCACCGCGAAATTACGCTGGAAAGCGGGAAGCGGATGAACCGCGTGGACATCACCTACGACGGTCTGGACGCTCCTTGTCCCATCGTCGTGGGCATCGTCGTCCACGCCGAGAATCCGGACGGCTGGTTTGCCGACAATTCCGTACTGGCTACGGCCGACCTGGGAGACCGCAACGTCGGGCAGAACGGGGAGATGTACTGCGGCGCCGTGTCCCAGGGCGGCTTTGAAAGCTTCGGCTTCGAGCCGTTTGCACAGCCTGCCGGACAAGCCATCGGCCACGTCCTGGGGCACAGCACCTACTACCCCGGCTCTACCTTCACCTACTACTTCGGTAGCGGCTGGTCCAAGGCCGGAATCAATGGTTTGGATGAATGGATAAAACTAATACGATGAGGTTCTTTCCTATTCTTGCCGCAGCGCTGGCCTTGATGGTGGCCGGATGCTGCAATAATGACGTTACAGGCATCCGTACGGATGCTCTGGACTCCAACGCGTGGGAGCAGTCGGAGTGGATCTCGGCTGTTGATGCCCCGGTGGTTACCGGCGTCGTAAACAGCCGGGAGGGACACAGGCGGGCGGCCGACGGCGCCAGCTGGTTCCTGACCACTGTGAAGAACCCGGGGAAGGTGGTTTCGGCCAAATGGATGACGACGGCCTTGGGCGTTTATGAACTGTACGTCAACGGAAAGCCGGTGGGGGCGGACGCGCTCAAGCCCGGTTTTACCCATCCGGAGAAAACCCGCAACAGCTACACCTATGACATCACCCGGGCTTTCAACAAGGCCGCCGGGGCCGAGAATGAGCTTTCCGCCCAGGTAACGCCCGGCTGGTGGGCCGACAAAGTGATCACGCCCAACGGCCACGACGGGATGGTGGGAAGTAAGCCCGCCTTCCGCGCTGTTCTGAAACTCACCTTTGCCGATGGCAGCACGCTTCTGCTGGGGACGAATACCACAGACTGGACGGCCGGAATTGCGGGGCCGGTAACCCACGCCGGCATCTACGACGGAGAGACGTATGACGCCCGCATCCTTCCCGGCTATGAGACACCGGAAAAGCTCAAGGCTCCGGAAATTAACCGTGAATTTGCCGGGGAGATTGTGCCGGCGGAAGGCGCCGAAGTATGTTACCGCCAGGACCTTGCCCTTGCACCGGTTGAGGCATACATTTACAAGGATATCGAAGGAGCCGGGGAGGGAGAATACGGAAAAGTCGTCAAGATTCGCGAGTACACGGATGGTGAAACGATGACAATCGGAGCGGGAGAAACGCTCGTAGTCGACTTCGGCCAGAATGCCTCCGCCGTGCCGGAATTCGTATTCAAGGCCGGAGAAGGGACCACCCTCACGTGCCTCCCGGCAGAAATCCTTAACGACGGCAACGGCGCCGAAAGCCGTGGGATGGACGGCCCGGAGGGCAGCGTGCACCGCACGAACCTTCGCGCCCATACCGACTGTTTTCGGCTGGATTACACCTTCGGCCCGCAGGATGGCTGGGTCAAGTATATGCCGCACTGCACCTTCTTCGGCTACCGCTACGTTTCCGTTACGGCCGACGCCGATGTAAGCGTCCGTTCCATCCGTTCGGTCCCCGTCACTTCCATTACGGCCCAGATGGAGACAGGCACCCTGGTCACCGGGAATGAAGACATTAACAAACTGATCTCCAATACCTGGTGGAGCCAGTTGTCCAACTACCTCTCCGTTCCCACGGACTGTCCCCAGCGCAACGAACGGCAGGGCTGGACGGCCGATACCCAGGTATTTGCCGAGACTGGAACTTTCTTCGCAAACACGGACAGATTCCTCCACAAATGGATGCGGGATATGCGGGATACGCAAACGGAGACGGGGTCCTTCCTGTCGGTGGCTCCGTTGGGACCCAACGGTCGCAATCCGATGCGTTTCGGCTGGTCGGATGCTGGAGTAATAGTGCCCTGGATCCTGTGGAAGCAGTTTGCCGACGTGAGCATCATTGACGAGAACTGGGACGCGATGGAGCGGTATATGGCCTATGTCTCGGATACCCGCTACTACTACCCGCTCATTGCAGAAGAGACCGGGCACCAGCAATATGCCGACTGGCTCTCTTTTGAGCCGCTGGAAAGCGCCGGGCGCAGCGCCTTTACCCCGAAAGACGCCAACGGCAACCGGAAACCGCTGCCGGAAGCCATCGAGTACTGGAACTATCTGGGAGCCTGCTACTGGGCCTTGGATGCAGAAATGATGAAAGAGATGGCCCACGCCGCCGGAAAAGAGGTCGCCCGGTATGAAGCGATGGAACAGGAGGCAAAAGCCTATATCCGCGACATCTTCCTGAAGAAAGACGGAACCTTCAAGCTGGATATCCTGAACACAATGCAGACGCCCGCCCTGTTCGCCCTGAAAACAGGTGTTGTGGAGGGAGAGGCGAAGGAGGCTGTGATCGCCCGCCTGCGGGACAACTTCGCCGCCCACGACGGCTGCCTGCAAACCGGCTTTCTGGGCACTTCCATCCTGATGCAGACACTTACGGAGAACGGGATGGCCGACATCGCCTGGGACCTTCTGTTCCAACGCAAGAACCCCAGCTGGCTCTACTCCATCGACAATGGCGCAACAACCATCTGGGAGCGCTGGAACAGCTATACCATCGAGTCCGGTATGGGCCCCAAAGGGATGAACAGTTTCAACCATTACGCCTACGGCTGCGTATGCCAGTGGCTCTGGGAAACCGCCGCCGGCATTGCCGCCGATTCCGCCGATCCCGGCTTCAAGCACATCATTATGAAACCCATCCCGGACAAACGCCTCGGCAGCATCGACGCTGTCTATCACAGCGCCTCAGGCACCATCAAGAGTGCCTGGAAGTACGAGGGCGACGTCTGCACCTGGACCTTCACCATTCCCGAAGGGACCTCGGCCTCCGTCACCCTGCCGGGAGAAAACGAAACCCGGACCTATGCCCCGGGATCGTATACGCTGATATGGTGATTTTTAGCGAAAAAGCCTTTTTTATCGTGACTTTGTTTTTAGAGGTTCGCCCGTGATGTGTAACAAATTGGTAGTCAGAAACATATAAGAATCCTCCGGAGTCAAAATACCCCGGAGGATTATTGTAATGTATTGACAATTAGCCACTTCCTCATCACGTCGTAGCCACGGCCAGATTGGTTGATGTCGAATCTTGGAAAAACGGACAAAAGTTCGTAATGGGAGGTTCCACCAGCGTCCCCGGCCGACACAATCTTCGTAAATAATCCGTACCTTTGCAGTATGAAAGACCGCAAGCTTCTCAATATCGAACTGGGCCGCATCACGCCCGAAGAATACGTACACGGCCGCTCCGAAACGGGCATCGTCCTGGTGCTGGACAATATCCGCAGTGCGCACAACGTGGGTAGCGCCTTCCGCACCGGCGACGCCTTTGGCGTGGACAAAATCTGGCTGGGCGGCATCTGTCCCGTCCCGCCGTCTCCGGATCTGCACAAAGTGGCGCTGGGAGCGGAGGAATCCGTTCCCTCGGAACACGTGGAAGACGTAGTGGCCCTGGTAAAGAAGTTACAGGCCGATGGCTACACGGTGGCCGCCGTGGAGCAGACGGTCCATTCGGTAAAACTGGACCGCTTCCGCCGGGAACCCGGCCGCAAGTACGCCCTGGTGTTCGGAAACGAAGTCAGCGGCGTCGAGCAGGAAGTTGTGGACGCCGCTGACTTTTCGCTCGAAATCCCTCAGCAGGGGACCAAACACTCGCTGAATGTTTCCGTGAGTGTGGGGGTTGTTCTCTGGGGCTTAATCGGCCAAACTGTGGATGGCTAAGCCGCTGCGGAGCTTGGGCTCGAACCAGGTGGTTTTGGGCGGCATGATGTTGCCGGTGTCCGCAATGCGGATAAGCTGGTCCATGGAAACCGGATAAAGGGCGAAGGCCACTTTCATTTCGCCGGAATCCACGCGGCGGGAGAGTTCTCCGAGGCCGCGGATACCCCCTACGAAGTCGATGCGCTTGTCTGTGCGCAAATCCTTGATTCCCAGAATTTTGTCCAATACCAGGTTGCTCAGGATGGTTACGTCCAGCACACCAATAGGGTCTGCGTCATTGTAGCGGCCCGGTTTGGCGGTAAGGCTGTACCAGTTGTTCCCCAGGTACATGGAGAAGTTGTGCAGGCCGGTAGGAGCGTATGGCTTGGCCGGGCGGCCGCAGCGCGGCTTGGAGGCCAGGGACACCGTAAAGTCCTCTTCCAGCACCTTGAGCAGCTGTGCTTCCGTGAGTCCGTTCAGGTCCTTCACCACGCGGTTGTAGTCGATGATGGCCAGGTGGCTCTGCGGGAAGCACACGGCCATGAAG